>JBPCLS010000085.1:0-8961 GCA_051003055.1 Casimicrobiaceae bacterium | reverse complement strand
ATCCCCAGCTCCGCTTGCTTCAAAACCGCCACGATCTGCTCGACCGAAAATCGCTTCCGCTTCACGGCAAACCCTCCTTCTTGCAAGGTTGAGGTTCACCGAAATACTAACCCTCCCTCTGGTCCGGGATTCCTAAAGCAGATCACCTCCGGGTCGAGGTCGGCAGAGGACGTCGTCGAAGTGCCCTACAGCTTGACGTCGTAGCGGTATGCGATCCGCGAAAGCAGCATTTTCAGCACCCCGTTCGCGACAAAGCCCATCATCCCGAGCGTGATGATTCCGGCGAACACGTTGTCCGTCTGCGCGAACAACCGTGAATTGAAGATGAAGAAGCCGATCCCGCTCTGCGCTGCAATGAACTCGGCTGCGATGACGGTCATGAACGCAAGGCCCAGCGACAGCCGCACGCCGGTGATGATGTGCGGCACCGTTGCCGGAACGATCACCTTGAAGAACACCTGGGCGGGCGTGGCGCCCAGACACTGCGCCGCGCGGATGCGCTCGGTCTCGACACTCATTGCCCCCGCCATGGTGCTCAGGAACGTCGTGAAGAAAGCCGTGTAAACGATGAGTACGACCTTGGAGAACTCACCCAGACCGAACCAGATCATGAACAGCGTGACGAACGCGATAGGGGGAATAAAGCGGAAGAACTCGATGTACGGATCGAGCAACCTGCGCACGAGCGGGACGCGCCCGGCAACGATGGCGAACGGCACGGCGATCGCGCTGCCGACCGCCCATCCGACGAGGATGCGGAAGTAGCTCGCTCCGATGTGCGCGGGCAGGCTCCCGTCGCTCAGACCCCGCCAGAATGCCCGACCCACGTCGCCCGGCGGCGGAAGCAGGATCGGTATCGTCAGGGATGCCGCAAGTTGCCACACACCAAGCGTGGCCAGGGCGAGCAGCACATAGATGTAGATCCAGCGCGACTCTGCCCATTCGCCACGCCGCCGCGGAGGCGCTTCCGACGAACGCTGCGCGTCCTTCGTCGAGGCTTCAGGCATTGTGCATCGCCTCCGATTCGGCGCGAATCGTTTCATTCAGGCGGTTGTACAGGCTGACAAACTCCGGGGTCATGTTCTGGCGCGGCCTCGGCAGGTCCACCTTGAACGCCTCCTTCAGGCGGGCGCTCGGGCCGTGCGTCATGACCCCGATGCGGTCCGCGAGCCAGATCGCCTCGCCGATGTCATGCGTGATGAAGAGCACGGTCTTGCGGCTGACCGACCAGATGCGCGACAGCTCTTCCTGCATCCTGCGCCGCGTCTGCGCATCCAGCGCCGCAAACGGTTCGTCCATCAGCAGGATCGAGGGATTATTGGCCAATGCCCGCGCGATCTGCACGCGCTGCTTCATTCCGCCCGACAGCTCGCGCGGAAACTTCCGGCGGTGCTGCTGCAGCCCCACAAGCTCGACGTTCTCGTCCACCGCCTTGGCGACCGCGTCGTCGGCCAGCCCCCTCAGGCGCGGGCCGCACGCCACGTTCTGTTCCGCCGTGAGCCACGGAAACAGCGCCACATCGGACTGAAAGACCATCCCGCGTTCGGCGCTCGGCCCTTGGATCGTCTTGCCGAAGCCGAGCGACTGCCCCGAAGTCGGGTGCTCGAACCCGGCGACCATGTTCATCACGGTGGACTTTCCGCAGCCTGTCGGCCCGAGCAGGCAGAAGAACTCGCCCTCCGGGATGTCGAGGTTGAACCCGGCGATCGCCTCGTAGACTGCGCCGCCGGCGTGGCGCGGCTCGTACCGTTTGCCGACGTCGCGAAGTTCGATCGCGACTTGCATCAGAAGCCCTTGACCCTGGCCGGGTCGATCGAGCGCAGAGGCGCCGGGTCAAACGCACGCATGATGTTCGGCGCCGCGCCCGCAAGCCGGTTGCTCTCCTTCATCCAGGCAATGACCTCGGCGAATACGTCCTTGAGCGAGGCGTCAAGATAGACGTCAAAATCCCAGCCGCCCCGCTTGAGCAATTCGGGGACCTGCGCCGCCGGGAGGTTGAGTTTCTTGCCCGCTATCTCTCCGGTCTGCGCCGGATTCTTCTTCGTGAATTCGTTCGCCTCGATCAGCGCGCGCAGGGTTCCGATCACGCCCTGCGGATTCTTCTCGGCCCACGCGCGCATGAACTGCAGGTAGATCCGACTCTTCATGGCCGTCTCCAACCCCGGCGAGAGGATGTGCGCCTTGCCCTTCATGATATCGAGCCCGCGCGAAACGGCGGGTTCGACCCACACATAGGCGTCAAGGTCGCCCTTGGCGAAGAGCGCGACTTGCTCTGCTGCCGGAACGTTGATCGTCTTCACCTTGTCCGCGGGCAGCTTGAAGCGCTTCATGTACTGATCGAATCCGTAGTGCGCGCTCGAGCCGAAGATGAATCCGACCCTCTTGCCGACCAGGTCCTCGGGCTTCGCGATGTTGTTCAATGCGACGATCTTGAGGTCGTCCGCGGTCTGCGTGACGGCGGGAACGACGAGGTCGGCGCCCTTGGCGAGATAGTTGACGAGCGGGAACTCCACCGTCGATGCGGTCTCCGCCTGCCCGGAAATGACCGCTTCCGTGCCCTGGAACGCGACGTCGAACAGAATTACGCGCCCGTCGATTCCGTGCTTTTGGAAAAGCCCCGCCGCTTCGGCGACGAACAGGTTGCTGTAACCGAGATTCGCCCCGCAGGTGAGCCTGACCGGCAGCAGCGGCTTGCCTGCCTGGGCATGTGCGTCCCCATGGACGGAGAGCCCGGTGCCCGCCAGCAATGAACCGGCCATGGCCCCGCCCCCGATGCGCAGAAACTGGCGCCGATCGATCTTCGACATGAATCCTCCTGACGATTGTGGTTGAGGCACTCTTCTCCAGAACCAGCGGTCATTTCGCCGGCGTGACCCACTCGAGCTGCGGCTTTTCCCCCGGTGCCGGCGAATAGCCGTAATCCCCCCGCTTGAGCACTTCCTCCTTGCCGCCATGACGGTCAAGCATCGCGGCTTGGTCCGCGAACGCCAACGCACTGGCCTTCTCCGGATCGACGATGCGCCGCAATTCGCGCTCGAGCTCCTGCCTTACGGCGGCATGCGCCGGACTCTCGCCGAGATCGTTCGCCTCGACCGGGTCGGCGTCGAGGTCAAAGAGTTGCGGCGTCATCCCGACGTAGTGAATGTACTTCCACTTGCCCTTGCGAATCATGTAGGAACCGGTCACCGCGCACGCGGCGTGATATTCGCTGAACACGACACGGCCTTCGTCGGGATCGCGCACCTGCGCGAACAACGACTTCCCGGGCAACTCCCTGCGCTCCGCCGAATCGAGGGGAAGGCCCAGCGCATCGAGGAACGTCGGGTACAGGTCCAGCAGCGAAACCGGCGCCTTTTCCACGACGCCTTTCGACACGCCGTCGCCTCTCACGATCAGCGGGACGCCGACGGACTCTTCGTGAAAGCACATCTTTCCCCACATTCCGTGGTTGCCGAGCATCTCGCCGTGGTCGCTGGCATAGATGACGCGCGTGTTCGCATCCAGTCCGGTCGCGGTGAGTGCGCCCATCAGCTTCCCGACGTGATGGTCGAGCAGGGACACCATGCCGAAGTACGACGCTATCGCCACGCGCCGGGTCTCGTCGTCAAAGTACTTGTCGAACGGCAGGATGCGCGTCATTTCCTGCAGGAACGGATGCCGGATGCGCTCCTGCGCTCCACTCAGTCGCGGCGCCGGCACGGCCTGCGTCGGATACATCTCGTAGAATTCCGGGGGCGCGTACAAGGGGAAATGCGGCATGACGAAGCCGACGAACAGCATCCACGGCTTCGCCTCCGGTTTGGCCGCCCGCTCGCCCAGCCACTCCTCGACCAGCCGCGCGATGTCCCTGTCGTACTTCGTGTAGGTCGACTCCTTGGGGCCGATCTCGCGCGCGTACTTGCGCGCTCCGCCGCGCTCGTTCGCTCCCTTGCGCACCAACCCGATCACGTCTCCTGCACCGTCGGGAATCTGCAGGTTGTTGATCGCGTCGCTGAAACCGCCGTCGTCGCTCTGGCTCCGGTAGTGAAGCTTGCCGATGGCGCCAACGCGGTGCCCCGCGTCCCTGAGCCGGTGCGCCCAACTGCGAACCGACCCGTCATAGGCGATCGCGTTATCCCAGAAACGGATCTCATGCACGTAGCGGCCGGTGGCCAGCGCCGCCCTCGCCGGGACGCAGATCGGGCATGGCGTGTACGCGCGAGTGAACCGTGTCCCCTCGCTGGCAAGGCGATCGATGTTCGGCGTGCGGACCATCGGGTGGCCGGCACACCCCATGACCTGCGGGTTGTGTTGGTCGGAGAGAATGAAGAGAAGATTCTGCGGGTTCATGATGGTCGTGTCCGGCAGGCGCTACAGCGGCCACTTAACGCGGTAGTGCTGCGCCGCAGTGCGCCACATGACATCGTCCTTTTCATCACTCGTGAGGCCGAGGTCATCGAGGATTTCCGCGAGCGTGTTTACCCAGAGATCGTAGGTTGAACTGATGGTGCTGACCGGCCAGTTGGTCGCGAACATGATCCGCTTGGCGCCGAACTCTTCAAGCAGTGTGGCGACGTAAGGCTTGACCGTGGCCTTGTCCCATTCGACGCCGGCACGCTCCACGAGCCCGGAGCACTTCACGACTGCGGAAGTCTCCCTTGCGAAGGCGCGGATCTCTGAGCGCCAGGGCTCGAGGATTCCGGTCATGACCGCGGGCCGTCCGCCGTGATTGAGCACCAGGCGCAATCCGGGAAACTCGCGAAAGAACGCCCTCGCGCGCGGCAGGCTCTCCATGCGCTGAAGCGTGTCGATGCTGACGTCCAGCGACTGCAGGAGCTTGATGGATGTCTTGCTTCTCGGGTCGGAAAGCCAATCGCCGCCGAACGTGTCTTGCGGCAGGGGACGCAGGCCGACGAACTTCGGCGACGCGCGGTAGACGGCCACCTCCGCAGCCAGGTTCGGGCTGAACAGGTCCAGCCAGCCGATGACGCCCGCGAGCTGGTCGCTCTTCACCGCGCGTGCGAGCCATTTCCTGGTTTCGCTGATCGTGTGGCACGCCTGCACAACGATCGCCCCGCCGACTTTGCACTTGGCGCGAAGCGCTCGCAGGTCCTGTTCGGTGAAATCCCGATGCAGGCCGGCGATCTTGTCGCGCATCCAGAAATGCTCGCCGTCGTCCAGTTCCCAGAGATGAATGTGGGCATCCAGATACATGCCAGTCTCCTTGGTTGGGTTGGCCCACCTCCATGTTGGGGCGCACGAAGTCTGCACGTGCGTCTGTATACCTGTCGTATGCTATGTTCTTATCAAACTATGCCCAATAAGCATACATCATGCCCCTCACGGATTCCGAAAGGCTGGCACGTTACCTGAAATTGCGGGAACTCCGTGCCATACTGGCAATCTCGCAATCCGGCAGCATTCTTGCGGCGGCGGCCGCGCTCGGATCAACGCAACCGGCATTGACCCGAACACTGGCAGGCGCCGAAGCCAAGCTCGGCGTGAAGCTCTTCGAGCGGTTGCCGCGCGGGGTTCGGCCGACGGTTTTCGGCGAGGCGATCCTGGCGCGGATCTCGGCGATATTCGGTGAGATTCGCGGCGCGGCGGAAGACATCGCGGCGCTCAACGGCCTTTCGCAGGGAACCGTTTCAATCGGGGCCATGCCGCTTGCCGCCGCCGGACTCGTCCCCAAGTCGCTTCAGCGGCTCTTTTCCGCCCGACCCGGACTTCGGGCCACCGTCCTTGAGGGCAATCCCGAATTCCTGCTGAATGAATTGCGCGCGAGGCGGATCGAGATCGTCGTCGGTCGCGTCAAGCTCGCCGAGGGCGACCGGGACCTCGGTATCGAAGTGATGTATGACGAAGCGTTAGCCCTGGTCGCGAGAACTTCGCATCCATTGCACCGGAAACCGCGCCTTCGATTGCGTGATCTCGCGAACGAGTCCTGGATTCTTCCGCCCGCCGACACGGCGTTCTACAGCCAGATCGCCGCCATGTTCGAGCGCGCCGGCATGCCCATTCCGCCGCATCAGATCCGCACGCTGTCGCTTCCCGTGAACCTGGGAACAGTCGTTCGGACCAAGTTCGTGTCGATAATCCCACGCTCCATCCTGATCCTCGGATTCGTTGGGCCCGGGATCCGGCCGCTGCCGGTCGCACTCCCGCCGACACGAGGCCCGGTCGGCTTCATCCGCCTTGCCGGCGCCAAGGAGACGCCCGCCTTGCGCGAGTTCATGACCTGCGCAAGAGAGGTTGCCGCGGCCATCGAGAATGAAGATGCGCCGGGAAACGCAGGCGGACAACGGATAGGAATTTCAACGCCATTTCGGAGAGTGTTTCGGGCTACGAACCTTGGGTCAAGGGCGAATCGCGTGTCGGAGGCGATCGAAAAATGGCGCCGATCGTGACCGAATCGAGGGCCCAACACTCCAGAGCTGCCCCCCGTGCCGGGCTCGGACACCGAGGCGCGAGCCGCCACCTGACGAGCGTCTTCGGGTCGTCGTTACCACGTGATCCGTTGATCGAATTGGTACGCCGGTGCAGGCTGGGGCTGGGAGTCGAAGTGGTCGCGCGCGGCATCGGGCAGCCCCCACAGCGGCGGGCCGCGCGCCGGGGCGATGATCGGTGGGCGGATCGGCTCGCCGAGGTGGGCAAGGATCTCGCGAACGGGGGTCGGGTCGGTGATGAAGGGCGACGATGCGCATCTGCGCGCCGCAGAGCGGGCAGAGAAGCCGGAAGCCGATGTAGGTTCGTGTGAGAAGCACGATACTGAATTGATTCGGTCTCTACGTGCCGCCGCGACGAAACCAACGACTGCTTACGAGGATATTGAGCAAGTCTGCCGACTGACCGCAAGTGGCCGACTGCCGCCTGTCGTTCGGCAGTCCTGGATGGCTGCTTTCTGTTTCTGAACTGAATGAGCGGCCCGCAAACGCGGGCCAAGAAAATAGCCATCTGGCCATCGCGTTCAACTGCTGATAATTCAGATCAATGCTGACTCCGTCTGTTTGGTCAGATGTGAGTTTCAGCACGTTAGGGCGCTCCCCAATCGCGGCATGTCGCCCTATGTTGCCTAAGCCAAATTTCGTGTGCCCGGCCTGCGGCGGGCCAAATGATTGCTCGCCGGCGCGAAGCGGAACCTTCGACGCGCCATGCTGGTGCTCGGAGATTACTGTCCACGCTGCAGCAATCGCTCATTTGCCCGAACATCAGCGCAACCGATCTTGCCTTTGCAGGCAATGTGCGGCGATTTCCAGGCTCGAAGACCATGCGCACTAACCCTTCATCTTCGCGATCATGTGGTCCATCACCTTGGTATGTTCATGTTGCGGACTGAACAGAACAAACTCGGCGGTTTCTTCAACCTTCACCGTGTGTCCGGGTGGCCAGTAAAACAAGTCATTCGCATCGGCCACCTCTTGCGTTCCATCAGCAAATGTCGTTGTGAGCTTCCCTTGTAGGATGTAACCCCAATGGGGCGCTTGGCATAGGTTTCCTTCCAACCCTTGCAGTAGTGGTGAAATATCCATTCCTGCGGGGAGAGAAAAATACTCGGCGCTAATCTTGCCGTATCCAGTCGCATCGCCGAAATTGGTTTGCTGGCGAGCTGTGGCACCCGGCACGCCAATTTTCACCGGTACATCTTCTTTTGCGATACGCATGCGAATTCCTCCTTCGTGACGGTTACGAATGACAGCGATTGAACGCGCAGCGTGCTTCCTATGACTCAGTCCGTTGCGGTTGCAGGAGCTTGCACGACGTTCGTCAGTGCCGCGTGATAACGATCTCGAGGTATTCGCTGGGCACGACCATGGAGCTGTCCCCCGAGCGGTTGAACTGATCGATCAACGCCATGAGATCGCGCTGGAGTGCCGCTTGCGCCGCGGATTCGAGCGCGGCGAAAGTCTTGAGCACCGGGCCGTAGTACGTCTTGAAGACTTCCAGCCAATGCTCCGGCGAACGATAGCGAAACACGAAGTTTCGTTGCGCTGACTTGACCGAGGTCGCGTGCGGCTCGAACAGCTCGGCGATCCGCGCCCGGGTGCCCCACAGCGCCGGAGATTTGACACCAGGTGGCGGCGGGACGTGCTTGCCGATGGTCTTGAAGAGCTGGCCAATGAAGCCCTCCGGCGTCCAGTTCGCAAGGCCGATCTTGCCGCCACGCTTGCAGACGCGAACCATCTCGGCCGCGGCGCGGTCCTGGTTGGGCGTGAACATCACCCCGAACGTCGAGACGACCAGGTCGAAGCTGCCGTCCGGAAACGACAGTGCTTCCGCGTCGGCCTCGCGGAACTCGATGTCGAGCCGTTCGGCTGCGGCGCGTTCGCGAGCGCGCTCGAGCAGCGCGGGTACGTAGTCGGTGGCGACCACTTCGCACCAGCGACGGGCGGCTGCGAGGGAGGCATTGCCGTTGCCGGCGGCGATATCGAGTACCTTCTGTCCTGCGCGGACGTCGAGTGCCTCGCACAGCTCCTCGCCGACGATCTGCAAGGTGGTGCCCACGACGGCATAATCGCCGGATGCCCATGCAGCCTGCTGGCGGGTCTTGAGCGCTTTGAGGTCGGCCTGGTCGACCGATGGGCTGTCCTTGTTGATGATGGCAGAGGCGGAATCCATGTCGTTTCTCCGTTTGTCCTAGGATGTCTTCGCTTCGCGTGCACGATGGCGAGGTCGAGGTTCCGCCCTATCCGCGCGCCATAACCTTCGGGCTCAACCGTAACGGCCGGACGTGGAGGCGAGCGTGGTAGCGGGCGTGGAAATGACCGTGGAATCTGATGGCCCGGGCCGGCCATGGACCGACGCTTCGCTCCAGGTCCGGATGCTCGGGCCCCTGACGATCCGCCGGGACGGCGTGGCCGTGGCACTGCCGGCATCCCGCAAGGTGCGGGCGCTTCTCGCCTACCTTGCCCTTGCGCCGCTCGCCGTGGGGAGGAACCAGCTTTGCGAACTGCTGTGGGATATTCCCAGCGATCCGCGCGGAGA
>JBPCLS010000084.1:0-2861 GCA_051003055.1 Casimicrobiaceae bacterium | reverse complement strand
GTCCAGGATCATGTTCGCAGTGCGGCCGTCACCCCACTCGAAGATGCGGTCCACGAACTGCCAATATTCCTCAAGGCTCTCGCCCTTGTGCGCGAAGACGGGCACGCCCGTTGCGGCAATCGCGGCGGCGGCGTGGTCCTGCGTCGAGTAGATGTTGCACGACGCCCAGCGGACGTCGGCGCCCAGCGCCGTCAGCGTCTCGATCAGCACGGCGGTCTGGATGGTCATGTGCAGGCTGCCGGCGATGCGCGCGCCCTTGAGCGGCTGGCTCGCACCGAACTCCTCGCGGCAGGCCATCAGGCCGGGCATTTCCGTTTCGGCGATCGCGATTTCCTTGCGCCCCCATTCGGCAAGCGCAAGATCGGTAACATGAAAGTCGGCGAAATTCTTGGTATCGGTAGCAGCTTTCATTGGTCACTCCATTGTTGGTGACCGCGCCGGCGGGAAAGACGAGGAAGCCGTCACTCGTCGCCCCGTGCGCGATTCACGGTTCAACGAGCGCGGTTCACAAGAGAAGAGTGAAACACCCCGAGCCTGGCAGCATCCTTTTGATTCGGTAGGAATCGCTGTTGCAACGCTCCTCGGGGAGCGGACGTGATTCTACCGGATTATTGAACGGGCATTTTTGCCGCCGCGTTCAACGTCGCGTCGCGGCATCGATTTCGGCAAAAAGCGCATTGGCGAGGCTGGATTCGCGTTTGTAGAAGCCCTCAGTGTGAAACGTTTCGGGGAGCTTGAAGTGCTCGTAATCGAGGTGGTGCAGAAACTCGTGAACCAGCGTGCGGAGAAACGAGCGAAAGGCAACGACCTGTTTGCGTTGCACCGTCCGCATCCACACGGTAATGCGCGCCGGCGGTCGCTCCTCGCTGGGTTCGTAGAGTCCGTGCAACTCGCCATAGTCGCCCGAAGGACGCCGCGCGAGCACGCGCACGCGAACCGGCGGCACGCGATAACCGGTGACCAGCGCATCGAGCAGAGCCTGACAGCCGCACTGCACCTCGACGCGGTCTTCGCGGAGCAGGCCGTCGCGAATCGCGCTCACCGGTGCGACGACGATGGCGCCGACCGGCAGTTCCAGCACTTCGATCGCATCGCTGTCGCGGTAGATACGCTGGCGGCCAGGAGAAAGGCGATCGTAGTAGGCGAAGCGCATGCGTCTAGACTTGAGCTGCGATCAACTGCCCCCTGCCGTGCAGCGAACCGCAAAGAAGGGCGTTTCGACAATCGGCCGAACGCCGCACGCATAGACGAAAAAGCCGCCAAACGGCGGCCGCGATAAAGAATGAGAGGCTGTCAGCGTCAATTTTTCTTGATCTTCTCCAGCATCTTGAAGATGCCCTTCGGTGCGCCGACAAACATGCGCTTGAAGGTCTTGGGCAGGCAGCGCCGCTCGAGCGTGTTGCGACGGGTCCGGGAACGTTCGGCCATTGAATTTCCTTTGCGTAGGGGAGACTGCTCGCTTCAACGGTGGCAACCGGTGAGCCTTTTTGCCGTAAAACACGAGATTCTACCGTAACTGGCGCCATCCTTAATTGCGTTGGCCTGAAGCAGCGTTCACCGACACTCGCTCGAAGAGCCCGTTGAGCCGGCCAAGCGGTCGGACGGTGACGTCGTAACGGACGACCTTTGCAGGCGCAACGCCTTGCTCCAACGGTCGCCGGTACACAAATTCGAGCGTCGTCGTTCCCGGCTCTTGCGCGCGAAAACGAAACGTCGTCGTGCCCGCGACGCCCATCATGCCGGCCGGCAGCGGCGCGGGTGTGAAGTCGGGGCCTCCGGCCAACAGCAGCGAAGCGCCGGAGCTTCGTTGCAGCTCCCACACATAGCCGGTTGTGGAGTGGCCCTCGAGCCCGATCACGAGCGGCGCACCGCTGCGCACGACGTACGCTCCTCCGCCCGGGCCGGCGGTGATGCCCTCGGGCTGTGAGGTCGCGCACGCGGCCAGCGCACTCAATACGCCCACCACCAACGCGCGGTGTATCGCGCCGACGATGGGCGTGCGCCGAATGTGCACTACGCGAGCGCCGCGGCGCGCAGCGTGTCCACTTTGTCGATACCCGCCGCGGCGCGCAAGGTGTCCACTTTGTCGGTGACTTCCCAGGTGAACTCGGGCTCGTCGCGACCAAAGTGGCCGTACGCCGCCGTTTTGAGATAGATCGGACGCAAGAGATCGAGCATGCGAATGATGCCCTTTGGACGCAGATCGAAATGCGCGTTCACGAGTTCGGCGAGCTTTTCGTCGGAAATCTTGCCCGTGCCCTCGGTGTAAACGGTGACGTTGATCGGCTTGGCCACGCCGATCGCATACGAAAGCTGAACCTGGCACTGCGTCGCGAGACCCGCCGCGACAACGTTTTTTGCGACATAGCGCGCGGCGTAGGCGGCCGAGCGATCGAACTTGGACGGATCCTTCCCCGAAAACGCGCCGCCGCCATGCGGCGCCGCGCCGCCGTAGGTATCGACGATGATCTTGCGCCCGGTAAGTCCGGCATCGCCATGCGGTCCGCCGATCTCGAAGCGCCCGGTCGGATTCACGAGAAACCTGGCGCCGTTCAGCATGGCTGGCGGAAATACCGGCTTGATGATCTCTTCGATGACCGCTTCGGCGAGCTTGCCTTGGTTGTCGTTCATCGATGGATCGTGCTGCGTGGAGAGCACGACTGTATCGACGCTGTGGGGCCTGCCGTTGACATATCGCACGGTGACCTGCGACTTGGCGTCGGGCCGCAGAAAAGGGAGCCGGCCGTCACGGCGGACCTCACTTTGCCGCTGCACCAGGCGATGCGCGTAATAAATCGGGAATGGCATCAGCGACGGCGTTTCGTCGCACGCATAACCGAACATCAGGCCCTGATCGCCCG
>JBPCLS010000083.1:0-12072 GCA_051003055.1 Casimicrobiaceae bacterium | reverse complement strand
GAGCTTGTCCATCTTCCCTCCGTTGACGGCCCGACGGGGCCGAAGCGACCGTTAGACTAGCAGAAATTGCGTCGGTTTCATCCCTCGCCGAACGCGGTCCAAATCGAGCGAGGGCCGGTGCTAACATGCCGCCGCCGTGGAGAATTTCAATGCGGGCGTGACATTTCGACGCTCGAGGCGGTCCCGGGATGGGTGGCAGAGCGGTTGAATGCACCGGACTTGAAATCCGGCGGCCGCGGCAACGTGGCTCGTGGGTTCGAATCCCACCCCATCCGCCATTGATGATAGAAAATAGACAATATATTCAGCAATGTAGTACTAGTCTTCTGACAGTCTGGAGGTAATTTACCCGTCCGGTTACCCGCAGCGCGCCTCGGTAGCCACATTTCCGCGAAGTCTTGTGGCGCGTTGCATCATGCTCTACGGTAGAGCTGCCGCATCCGCGGCAATCGGAAGGGATGATGACCTACCGCCTAAGGCGCGCAAGTATCGCGTCTATCTGCTTCGCGCTCGCCCTCGCGGCGACTACTCCAGCGTCCGCTAACTCATGGGGCAACGATCGCTCGGATGCTTGGTGGAATCCGAACGAGAGCGGCTGGGGCGTGATGATGTCCCAGCAGCAAGACTCGATCTTCGTGGCCATGTTTCTGTACGGCGCAGACGGCAAAGCGACCTGGTTTACTGGATTGCTGGATTACAACGGCAGCAACTACGAAGGCCAGCTGTCCGCGAGTACCGGCCCGAGTCATCTCGGCAGCTTCAATCCCAACGCCGTATCTCGTCGAACCGTCGGCACAGCGCGCCTCGTGCCCGCCGGAGACAACCGCTTCACGCTCACGTACACCGTGGACGGAGCCACTGTCACCAAGAGTATCGAGCGGTTAACGTGGGAATCGAACACTTTGGGCGGCGGTTACTACGGCGGATTCGTCGGCACGACTAGTAACTGCTATCAGTCGTTCCTCAACGGGTATTTCACGCTGCTCTCGCAAATGAACATTACGCACAACGGGTCGACTCTCCTCGTCAGCGGCACATTCCTGAACAACAAGGGCGGATCGACGACCTGCTCTTTCGCAGCCACCTATCAGCAATACGGCCGTATTGGCGAGGCAAGCGGGAACTACACATGCGGCGCCACCGGAGAGGCCGGCACGTTCAGTCTAGACCGCATAGAGGTAACGGAGAACGGAATGCTGGCTCGCGCCTCCGCTTCCTCCAACGTGTGCAATTTCAGCGGGCGCTTCGGTGCAATCAAGAATTAGTCAAGTCCCGACGGGGTGACGACCGATCATCACCAGCGTCGCCCCTTGCCCTGGCCGGCACCATCACCAGGTAGGCGGCCAACGTCGTGCACCCGGTTCGCGACGGCGATAACCTGCATGGCGCGGATGCTAGCAGGCAGGGTTGCCGGCATGGTGAATTGCCAATTTGCCCGCCTGCTCGCTGTTGCATCGGCATTGCTCGCCGCCCCAGCGGTGGCGGAATGCCCACGCTGGACCTACTCTGCTCAGAGTTGCTGGTGCGCTACACGCGTTCGCCTGTCGGAGATCCGACGAGCGCCGCTCGAACCGTCATAGCCCAGCGCTACCTTGATGCGGCAGCCGTGTTTTGTGGAACCTAATTATTTGGCTGGTAGTCCCATCGAAATGACAGGCTGCTGCGAAGATAAAAGCTGTGAGATCACCGCGATGCGTGATACGCACGGCCGGGTGTTGTGGACCGTATTGGCCATTAATGCGTTGATGTTTCTCGTGGAGGGAGCCGCCGGCATCGTTGCGCATTCGACCGCGCTGCTGGCCGATGCATTGGACATGCTCGGCGACGCGCTGGTGTACGGGTTCAGCCTATTTGTGCTGGCCCGCTCACCGCAATGGCAGGCTGGCGCTGCGCTGGCGAAGGGTGGCTTTATGGTGCTGTTCGGCGTTGGCGTACTGGCGGAAGCGGCTTACAAAGTCTTCCACCCCGTAATGCCGACTGCCGAAACAATGAGCGTGGTCGGCGCGTTGGCTCTGTTCGCGAATTTGGTTTGTTTTTTCTTGCTCTATCGTCATCGAGCGGACAACATAAACATGAGTTCAACTTGGCTATGTTCGCGCAATGACCTTATCGCGAACGCAGGCGTGCTGGTTGCGGCCGGAAGCGGTTACCTGCTCGCCTCACGATGGCCAGACATACTCATTGGCTGCGCCATTGCAGCGTTAGTCTTGGTTTCTGCCATTGGTGTTTTGAGACGAGCAATCCCGGCCTTACGCGCGCCGGAGGCCTTGCCAACTCAGAGATTAGGGAGGACACAATGATGGGCGGCGTGATGGACGGAATGTGGGGCATGGGACTTGTTTCCGTGGTCGGCTTGGCCGCTTTGGTGCTCGTGGCGGCCGCTGCGATCAAGTACCTCTTTTTTGACAAGCGCAAAGATCAGTGAGCCCCCACCTGTCCGGGGCGGAATGAGTGCGGACCACTTCGCCGCCGGCCCCAACGTCGAGCGGACCAAAAACCCATTTCTTTTGGCGAACTGATCCCAGCTGCAGCGCGGGTTGTTGTTGACGGCGCGCTCGCTTGTCGGCGGTCGGGCGCTGCCACGTCATCGTCGGTCAGGTCCGCACTGAACGTCTCAATAGGTGCAGTCATGGCCTAGCCTCCCTTAGCAGCTTTGCGACTTTTCGCAGGAGCTGTCGCACGCTTCCGCGGTCGGCGTTCCTCGAGCTGCGAGCCTTGCCCTCTGGCGATCGCGGTCCCGTCGACTGCAGCCACGGTTGCCACGGGCGGATTGCTTCCGATTGCCGGCGCCGGTGTTCCAGCGTGCGTTCGTATCCCATGCCCTGCCCCTGATTGTTCGTTTGGCGGAATCGTCTTTTCGTCCGCCCGCGCGTTGTTGTTCACCTGCTGATGCCCTGCGGCAATGTTGGCTTGCTCAGCCTTGACGAATGCCACCTGGCGCGGGTTCTGAATCTCGCCGATCGCTTCCTGGCACTGACGGCTCTGCGCCTGCGCCTTGAATCCGAGTTTTAGGTACGTGTCGGCCGACTCGTTATAGCCTTCCTCCATGCATCGGAGACCATAGCGCGCCAACTTGTGGAACAGGGCATCGAGCGTTGCCGCTTGCTGCGTCAGAATCGTTTGCCCGCCGGATAAGTCCCGGTCATTCACCGCCTTGGACTGGCGTTCGAGCTCGCCCAGCAACGGCGTGATTTCTACCGGCAGCAACTTCGTCTGCGTTTGGTAAATCGTCTGCGCCGCGTTCACCCCATCAGCCAGGAAGTAGTGCGCCAGGGTCCGACCCTCGGTTTCGCCCTCACGTCGCTGCAGCATCAGCCGTTCGGGTTGCTCCGTTGACGAGCTGTCCGGCTCCTTTGCCTCGTTGTCAGATTCGTTCGTCATCGTGGAGTGTCCGGAATCGGAGGGAGCATGCCGCGGTCCCGCATATCCGCCACTAAGGCCCGGAACGACAACAGCGCAGTATCAGGATCAGCGGAGGCGATCGCCAGCGACTCCGGGATCTCGTCCGGCGCGTCGGCCGCGCTGGTGGTTGGACTCATGATGCTTGTCGGTAGCCACGGTCCGGGTGCTCACACCCCCTGAGCGGTGTGGGAGAAACTTGACACACCTGTCTGGGTCCACGGCTGGTGATGTCCTCCTTCCCGGGCCTGGCGCGGGTCGCGACCTGCATCGCCCTTGGGTGCCGAACGCGGTGCGGGCCGATTGACGCGGTACTTGCGTCCTCGCGACGGTGACCGGTGCTCGCTCACCGGCCGCCTTCGTCGCCGGTGAAAACCAGTCAAACATTGCTCGGATGTTCCTTCGCCCTGCCCGTGCTCGGCTCTGAGAAGTGGTCGGCAGAGTCATACTTGAATCTCCCCTTACGGGAGGTCTTAACCTATGAAGCTGACAAGAGGAACGATGATGGTTGGGCCTGTTACCTACTCTATCGGCGAGGCGGCCCGGACATCCGAGCTGTCAGTCAAGGCGATCCGCTACTACGAGGAAATCAGCCTCATCCCGAAAGCCGGCCGCAGCAACGGCGCTGCGCGCACCAGCGACCACCGGCGCTATAGCTCGGCGGATATCGGCCGGTTGCGCTTCATTCACCGTGCGCGCCTCCTGGGCCTCGCCCTCGCCGAGATCCGCCAGATGCTGGTCGTGGCAGAAGGAGGCGGGTGTCCCGGCCGACGGCCCGAATACCAGCAGGTACTGAAGAATCATTTGCGCGAGATAGACCAGCGCATACGTCATTTCAAGGCGCTCCGCGTAGCAATCGCAGAACTCACGACTGCGCGACAGCGGACACGCGATGACGTCTGCACATGGGACCGCTGCGGCTGCCTGATGTCGATGCAAAGAGCGCCAACCTCGAAGCTCGTGCGCCAGCAAGCGCTCGAATGCAAGGAGGGCACCATGTGCAATTTGTGTGGCTGCAACACAGTCCGTTCGTCGGCGCGTCGCGTCGCTAAGGGCAAGCCACTGGATGTACCCATCGTTGCCGTCGCCAAGGCGCCACAAATGCACCATCCGACGCCGGGGACACGGCCGTCGCTCGGGCGCGCCCCTGCCAAGCAGTCGAAGCGAACCGCCGCCTGACCGTGCGAGCAACCGTTCGGCCCGTCGAGGAGGCGGCATGAATCGCGTGGTCTGGGCTGTACTGCGGCAGGTGATCCACTCACGCCGCGGGCGCATGCCTCCGACAAACCTGCCGGATCCGATCTGGTATTTCGCCTACGGCTCGAACATGAACGAGCGATTGTTCCGCGAGCGGCGCCATATGACGTGGCTCGAAGCGCGGGTCGGCCGCCTCCACGAATACCGTTTGGCCTTCAGCATCGGCGACGGCATGAAACCCGGCGTATCGGCGCCCGCGAACATCGTCGAGGCTCCGGGAGAAATCGTCTACGGCGCGCTCTATCGGCTGCCGCTGCGCAAGTTCGCACGGCTCGACAACAGCGAGGGCAGGCAGTACGACTACCTGTGGACAGAAGCCGAAGATCTCGCCGGGAACCCGTTGCCGGTCGTTACCTACAAGGTCCCCGGCGTCGCGCGCGAAGGCCGACCCGGACCCGCCTATCTCAACTCGATCCGCGAGGCGGCTCGCCAGCGCGGGCTCCCCGCGGAATACATCGCCCTCCTGGATCGCGTCGAGGCGAGGCAGTGACCAAGCTTCGGCCGCGGAGCGGCTGGCGCCGCTCGCTGCCATGGCTGGGTGGATTGATCGGTATCGCTACACTCGCCTGGGTACTGAGAGGGTTCGAGCTCGACAAGTTCCGCGCCGTGATTGCCGGCGCGGATGTGCGCTTCCTGATCATCGTGCCGGTCGCCGTTGCGGCGGAACAATGGGTGCGTGCGTCGAAGTGGCGGCAGCTCCTTTATCCACTGCGCCGGGTAAGCACCCCTCGCCTGTTCTGCGCGATCATGGCCGGGTATCTCGCGGGGTTGCTCGTGCCATTCGGATTCAGCACGATCGCGCGCGCCTGGCTGGTCGGTCGCCGCGAAGGCCTGCCGATGAGCGCCGTGCTCGCGACCGTTGCGCTCGACCGGCTGACCGACGGCATCGTTTTCGCCCTCCTCGTCCCAGTCGCGCTGTTGCTCGTCGTTTTTCCCGACCCTACGGGCGGCATACGCGCCGGCTTGACCTGGGCAGCCGCCGGAAGCTTCGTGCTGTTCACGGTGTTGCTCGTCGCACTGGCACTCTACAAGCAGCGTGCGCTTCGTCCCAATGGCCGGCTCGCGCGCCTGATCGAACGCCTGCCGGCACGCATGGTAGGAAAGACCCGCAGCATCGCGGCCTCGTTCGGGGAGGGCATCGTCTGGCCGCGCGAGCTCTGGCGTGGCATCGTCATCGTCGTGGCGAGCGTCGTGATCAAATTACTCGCCGCTACGCAATTCTTGTGGGCAGGTCTCGCCTTCGGCGCCGCGCTGCTGCCGGCCCAGTACCTGTTCCTCATGGTGTGCCTCGGCTTCGTGGTCATCCTCGGCCATTTCGCGCGCATCGCGGGCACGTTCGTCATCGGCGCGATTTTCGTGTTGGGTCTCTTTGGCGTCCGCGAAGAGATGGCGCTGGCGATGGTGCTGGTCGTGCAGGCAGCGAGCGTGTTGACCGTAGCCGCGATCGGTGCCTTCGCGCTTTGGCGGCAGGGTGTCGCACTCGCCGATTTGCGCTCCGCAGGTAGGGAACATGCGCCGGCGCAGAGCCGATAGAAGCAGGCGGCGATTCTGGCGCATCTCGGCCGCCGGTATCTTCTTTCAGGGCGGCGCCGCGGCTGCCGATACGACCACGATCATCCCGGCGCTCGTGCATGGACTGACTGGAAGTGCGGTGGCGGTGGGCGCAGCCGTGGCCATCGCGCGCTTCGGATGGCTGTTTCCGCAGATCGTCGTCGCGTTTTACGCGCAGCGACGCACCCGCAGCCTGCCCTTCTACATGGCCGGCGCTTTCGGGCGCGTCGCGTGTCTTTCGGGCGTAGGCGCCTTGCTGTGGTTCGCA
Organism: Casimicrobiaceae bacterium; assembly: GCA_051003055.1. Taxonomy (GTDB): domain Bacteria; phylum Pseudomonadota; class Gammaproteobacteria; order Burkholderiales; family Casimicrobiaceae; genus VBCG01. Next base: position 5,597 of record JBPCLS010000083.1, on the reverse strand, counting down.
GATGCCATGTCGAGCACCGCGCTGGTCGTCGCATTCTTCGCGATGTGGACGCTCTATGCCTTCGTGAGCGGCATCGTCGCGGTACCGTACAACGATATCGTGGCGCGCTCGATTCCCTCGGGTGAGCGCAGCCGGATGCTCGCGTGGCGTTTCTTTGGCGGCGGTCTGCTTGCCTTTGCGGTTGCCTCCGCCGCGAATCGCCTCCTTCCCGCTTCGCCACTTCCCGCTGGTTACGCCGCCGTTCTCCTCCTGGGCGCAATCCTGCTGCTCGTCTCCGCCATGCTTTTCATTTCGGCAGGCGAGCCGAGTGATCTTCCGGAACGCACGATCCCAGACGGCCTTTCGCGTTTCCTTCGCGCCGGCATCAACGTGTACGCGACCGATCGCCGGTTCCGGCTTTTTCTGGTCGCACAGTGGCTCGGCGGCGCTGCGGCGATCGCGCTGCCCTTCTACATTCTGCAGGCGCAGGCATCGGCGGCGCAGGTGGCAGTGCTGCTTGGGGCGCAAACGGCAGGAGGGCTGCTTTCCAATCCGGCGTGGGGGTGGTATGGCGATCGGCGCGGAAAACGCGAACTGCTCGAGCTCGTTGCGACGCTGAGCGCCGCGACGCCGATTCTCGCGCTCGTCTGGGTTGCCAGCGGCCAGAGTTGGAGCGAAAACAAGCTCCCGTACTTCGGTCTGGTCTTCATGCTGCTCGGCGCGATCGGAAACGGAAGCACGATTGCGCAGCTCGGCTACTTGATGGAGATTTCACCGGATGATCGACGGCCCGCCTACAGCGGTTACTTCAACGTGCTCGCCGCCCCGGCTGCGCTGCTGCCAATTGCAGGGGGCGCGATCGCACAGGCGACGTCCATGGCGCCTGTCTTCGCGATGAGCGTTGCTGCAGCGGTGCTGCAATTCCTGGCGGTTCGTCGATTGCGTGCGGCCCCGATTGCCGGTGCCGTGCCATGAGAAATCTGCTCAGGCTAGTGCGCCGAAGCATCGCCGGATCCTGGACCCTGTCCACATGCTATTACCGGCTTCACGGCATCCGTCTTGCCGGTCCATCGACCGAGCATGTCTGGTATTTCGCGTACGGGGCGAACATGCACGACGACGCCTTTCGAGAGCGACGGGGAATGCGCCCTCTGGAATGGCGCGCCGGGCGAGTGCGCGGTTATCGCCTGCGTTTCAATCTCGAAGGGCGGCCCAAGGGCAAAGCCGCGCCGGCCAATTTATTCCCGGAGCCGGAAGCGGAAGTGTGGGGCGTGCTCTACCGCATTACGCGCCGCTACCTCGTGCATCTCGACGCAACCGAAGGCGTTCCGGGAAAGCGATATCGGCAGCTTTGGCTCGACGCCGAGGACATCCAGGGACGACCCATTCTGGCGGTGAGCTACATTGCCGAGGGCAAGGAGGTCGATGGTAAACCGTCGCTGCGCTATCTCACGCTGCTGCGTGAGGGGGCGAGAAATCACGGGCTGCCCGACCACTATCTGCAATTTCTCGAAAGCGTGAAGCACGCAGGATAGAGATTCCGGCGCCCTGTGCCAGCAGCGCCGGCGAAAGTCCCCTGGACGGCGGCCCCAGCGCCGGAGGTTGCGGGCAACGGATCCCGCGCGATCAGACCGAGGCTCTCGAGGCGGACCAGGTCCTCCGGTTCGCCGCCGAACGACGCATTCCTTCGGCCTTCTGGGAATCCGAACTCGCCGTGCGCGGCGCGACGATCGCCTATGGCGTCGACCCGACCAAGGAACTCCGCCGCACGGTCGATCAGCTTGCACGCGTGCTGAAGGGCGCGAAGCCCGCCGAACTCCCGGTTGACCAGGCGACCAACTACGAACTGGTCGTCAACAGGGAGGCCGCCCAAGCCCTGGGAATCACGATTCCGGCTTCGATTCTGGCGCGGGCCCGGTGACCGGCTCACGCGCGGAAGCTACTGAGGATCCGGTCAGCGCGAAGGTTGCGCCGCGAGGAGCTGCTGCAGCTCGCCCGTCGAGTACATCTCGCGCAAGATGTCACAGCCGCCGACGAACTCGCCGTTGACGTACAGCTGCGGGGCAGCATAGCTTCCGATGCGGTTCTCCAATTGGTACGCCACACTCTCATCTGGACGGCGCTAAAACCGGGCAAATGGATGATCCATTGCCATATCTCGCACCAGACCACGAACAACAACGTCGAGACGAACGGTGGGGTGGTCTCATGATGCACATCGAGGTCGAAAGCGATCCGACGAAATGACGCCGGCACGCGCTGCGTAGCCTCGTGAGCAAGCGGGCGATCGCGCGAGGCCGGCTAACACTCCCGGTCAGCGGCTTGCGGCCATCTCTCGGCAACTGGCAGCGCAATCTGAGCACGCCTGTACGCAGGACTCCATCTCGTCGAGTCCCGCGCAACTCTTCGTGCATGCCTCGCAGACGTCGGCGCACACGCCGCAAACCCGGCCGTGGAATCGGGAGCCGCGGGTCATCAGGTCGGCTGCGGATTGACAAAGTGTGGCGCAGTCGATCATAAGGCGGACGTGGTCGGGCGCTACATGCTTGCCGCCAACCTCGACGCAATGCCGCGTCAGCATGCCCAGGCACGACTCGTGGCAGCGTCGGCATGAATCGATGCAGCGTTGCATGGCTTCGGATGGCATGTGGGGGTTCATGCTGTATCTCCTATTATCGTAAGCAGGGCTAACTGTTCCAGTCGGTCAGTTCAGATCATTTTTGCTTGCCAAGCCACTGGTCGAATTCCTTCATCTCCCTCCGCTGAGCTTCGATGATCCGCTTCGCCATCGCTCGCATCTTGGCGTCCTTGCCGTTTTTCAACTCCATTTCGGCCATGTCTATCGCGCCCTGATGGTGCATCTTCATCATCGCTGCAAAATCCCGGTCCGTATCTCCGGTCATTTCCATGGATTCCAGATTTTTCATCATCCCCATCATGGATCCCCGCATGTCGCCGCCGGCGGCGCCCATTCCCGGCATTCCCGCCATGCTCGAATCCTTCTTTTCCATCGGCATCGGCTGGGCAGTCATCGGGGTGGGAGCCTTAGCCGCAGGTTTGTCCGAGGGAGTTGCAGACGTCTGTGCAGCCACCGCCGACGTGCCGGCGAGAAGGGCGGTCGCGCCTAGCGCGCATAAACCACGGCGGATACGTGCAATCAGCGACTCGTGTCTCATGATGATCTCCAAGTGGGAAGCCGTTGAACGAGCCAACAGCGATTGAGGAAGGATCGTCCGACCATCATGCCATGGATTCTTCACCGGCACCTGACCCTCGTCAGGGCCACGAGCGCGCCGCAAAACTTGCGCACGAATCGACATGAAAGGACGGCCAACGCCCTTACCCCGCATTGCGGAGCAGCTCCGGGGCCGTCGAGAAGGCACCTTAAGCCGCCACGAACGCGGCACCGCCAGCTATACGGTAACAACGCCGGAGGATGATTACTCTGCTGTTGCCGGCATCACTGTCAACCTTTCCGACCTCGCCCTCGGATCCCCCGACCACTGCTGCAGCGCCTTGGCATGGCGAATCGGGGAGCGAGCTCGGCACGGCCTGTCAGCGGCGAGAGAGAACAGTGCGGCGACGATGAGGCGCTTTCATCATCATGTTTCCATTTCGACGAATTGAACGCAACGCGAAACCGCGACGAACCTACCGGCAAGCTCATCTCGTTACCTAACTATCGCCTTGCCGATCATCCCCGCCTCGAAATGGCCCGCGATCAGGCAGGCGTAGTGGAACTCCCCGGGCCGGTTGAATTGCCATAGGATCTCCTCAGTCGCGCCCGGCTTGACGTGCGCCATGTACGGTTCATCGTGCTCCATGCTGGGGAACTTCTTCATCAGCTCCGCATGCTGCTTCAGCTCAGCAAGCGTTCCGATAACCATCTCGTGCATGATTTTGCCGTCGTTCTTCACCCTGAATCGGATTGTCTCGCCAAGCTTGACATTGACGACCGCAGGAGAAAATTTCATTCCATCGTGCTCGTGTATGTCGACGGCGCGAGATACCTTTTTCGGATCTCCAGCGATGCCGAAAGGCTTCTGCTCGGCCCTCATCGCCTTGTTCGCCGCCGCCGTTGCGTGGCCCTCGTTACCGTGAGCCAGCACGGAGCCGGAAGCAACTGCGGCGAGCGCGAGACCCAGCAGCCCTACCCTCGATGTAACGTTCATTGGTTGCTCCCTTTTGTCAGGTTAAGAACTGTTTACGCCCTGCGCCGGCTTCGATTCCGCCGTGCAGCACGATCGCGATCCTGCCCGGAGCCCTGCCGCTGCCACAGGCGATAAGGAAACGGCACCGCGGGATCGGACCTTGCCAGCAGGTCTACCCGGGGCGATAGGAATGTCTCCGCTGACCAATGTTGCGTATCCTAAGGTCGCAGGGACTTCAACAAGCTGACCGCAACATTACAATCGCGTAATGTTGCGCGAGCCACCGCTTCCTGGTGCAACATTGGGGTGGCGTGGCGATCGAGCACTCCCGTCAATGAAGATCCTGATCGTCGAAGACGAGGTGAAGACCGGAGACTACGTCAAGCAAGGTCTGACCGAGGCTGGCTTCGTTGTGGATCTTTTCGGCGATGGAACGGACGGCCTGCATGCCGCGTTGAACGAGGACTACGATCTCGTTGTGCTGGACGTGATGCTCCCCGGGCTGGATGGGTGGGAGATCCTGAAGGCCATGCGCAACGCGCAAAAGCCTGCGCCTGTCCTGTTTCTGACGGCGCGCGACCAGGTCGACGATCGCGTGAAGGGCCTGGAACTGGGAGCTGACGACTACCTGGTCAAACCTTTCGCATTCTCCGAGTTCATCGCACGCGTGCGGACGCTGCTCCGACGGGGTACCCCGGTCGAGCGTGAGTCGCTCCGAATCGCCGACTTGCGGGTCGACCTGCTACGTCGCCGTGTCACCCGTTCCGGAACGCGGATCGAACTCACTGCCAAGGAGTTCGCGCTTCTCGAACTCTTCATGAGACGTGCCGGCGAAGTGCTGACGCGGACGCTGATCGCCTCGCAGGTCTGGGATATGAACTTCGACAGCGACACCAAAGTGATCGACGTGGCCATACGCCGTCTGAGAACGAAGATCGACGATCAGTTCGATCCAAAGCTGATTCGCACGGTGAGGGGAATAGGCTATGTGCTCGACGACCCGGACGCGCCCTGATGGTGCATCGATCGATCACGCTTCGCATCAGCTTGCTCTTCGCGACCGTTTCGACGGTCGTCCTGCTGGTGCTTGGTTACTACCTCGGCAACATGATCGAAGCGCATTGCGAAGAGCGCGACTGGGACGAGCTGCGCGGCAAGATCGGCCTGATGCGGCATATGTTCGCCGAAGTCGTGGTGCCCGAAAATCTGGTGGAAGCGCGTCACCGCGTCGCGGACATCGCGGTCACGCACGAGCATCTGCGCATACTGATCACCGCGGCGGATGGATCCGTGGTGTATTCCCCCGATGGTTTGTTATCGACGCGAGATCTGGTCGAGCGGAGTACGGAGTCGGACCCAGTGGGCGCTACAAGGCTAGCGAGCTGGGTCTTCGACGGGCTCGCCTTTCGTGGTGCGTTCGAAAGCGTCGCGACCGGTCTCCCGGCGACGCCGCGAGTAAATGTGGGA
>JBPCLS010000082.1:0-3574 GCA_051003055.1 Casimicrobiaceae bacterium | reverse complement strand
CACTCGTCCGCCGCTGCGGCGGCAAATGTCGCGCTCGTATTGGCACGGTCCCATTTCGGGATGTTTCTTGCACAGGTCGATAACCTTGGGAGAAGAAAACCGAATCGAAGTCTGCTGCCGCTGGCCGCCGTTGTCGCTGACGCAGACGTACTGCGTGTCCGGGGGAACGACGATCGCCACCTCCGCGGGCGGCGCCGGCAAAGGCAATGTCGTCGGCGGCGCGAGTGCCAGCGGAGGGATCACCGGTTCGGGTAGCGGTCGCCGGACGACGGCGGCGCCGGCGGCTTCACCCGGCGGCGTAATCGGCAGTGCCTCTCGCGGCTGCTGGACGATCGGAGGCGCCGTACATGCAGCCGTCGCCGCAGCAACGATGAGCATGCAGAAGAAGCGCGCGGCTGGCGCGTAGGTTGCATACATCGTCCGGACCTTTGCTAAAGTCGTAGCGGCGTGAGCGGCGAGGAGGGGCCCCGCGCGCGGGGATCCGAGCAATCGCGAATCGACGCTTGAGGCCGACGCGTTGCGCTTCATACCGCGCAACGGAACAAGGAGGCCGAACGCGCTCGGCCTCCCCGTACTTTGCCCATGTGCGCTTCCGTTGTAAAGATCGCCAGCGTCCTTGCGTCGCCTAGGCACCGACGTTCATCTTACGCATCGCGTCAAATGCGGTACGCAAGTCGGACTTGAGATCCGCGATGTCTTCGATGCCGACGGAGAGTCGAACGAGCGAATCGCCGATGCCGAGCGCCGCACGCTGTTCGGCCGGAATTGTTGCATGCGTCATGATCGCCGGATGTTCGATCAGGCTTTCAACGCCGCCCAAGCTCTCGGCCAACGCGAATAGTTCGCACGTCTCGAGGAAGCGCTTGGTTTGCGCGAGATCGGCATGGAGGTCGAGCGAGATCATCCCGCCATATCCATGCATTTGGCGCCGTGCGAGTTCATGCTGAGGATGCGACGGCAACCCCGGGTAGCGGACGGTGGCTACTTCCGGTTGCACTTCGAGCCACCGGGCGAGCTCTAGCGCGTTTTCACAGTGTCGCTGCATCCGGATCGCCAGCGTCTTGATTCCGCGCAGCGCCAGAAAACTGTCGAAGGGACCAGCGATTGCGCCGACGGCGTTTTGCAAAAAACTCAAGCGTTCGCGCCACGCGGCCTGCCGGTCTTCACCGGCGACGATGGCGACGCCGCCGATGACGTCGGAATGCCCGTTCAGATATTTGGTCGTGGAATGCACGACGATATCGAAGCCGTGCTCGAGCGGACGTTGCACCCACGGACTCGCAAACGTATTGTCGGCGACGGCGATTACGTCGTGATCCCGGCAGATTGCGGCGAGCGCGCGAAGATCGGCGAGCTTGAGCAACGGATTGGTCGGGGTTTCGACCAGGACGAGGCGCGTTTCCGGCCGCAGCGCTTTGATCAGATTCGCCGGACTCGCGAGGTCGACGAACGAAAACGAGAGGCCCGCGCTGCGCCGGCGTACCCGTTCGCAGAGGCGATAAGTGCCGCCATAGAGGTCGTCCGCAGCGATGATGTGTGCGCCGGCATCGACCAATTCCAGTACCGTCGCGATCGCCGCGAGGCCGGATGCAAACGCAAACGCGCAAGCTCCGCCTTCCAGGTCGGCAACACAGCGTTCGAGCGCCCAGCGAGTGGGATTGTGCGAGCGGCCATAGTCAAGACCTTTGTGCACGCCCGGACTCTGCTGCACGTAGGTCGAGGTTGCATAAATGGGCGGCATGATGGCGCCGGTTGTCGGGTCGGGGACTTGACCGGCATGAATCGCGCGCGTACCAAACCCCCGCGCACCTGCCTCCGCCTTATCGTGACCGTTCGGTAATCGCTGGTTCAATTGAGCGTCCTCCGCAGGTGGTTGAGCAAATCGAAGCGGGTCACCAGGCCGTGGAACTTTGTATCAGTGGCGATGATGGCGACCAATCCGCGATCGAGAACCGCGCGCAATGCCGGCAGGCCGGCGCTCGGCGGCAACGTCTCCAGCGCGCGCGTCATCGCACTTTCGACCGGCGCGCGAAATTGCGCCGGATCGCCGTGGACGCGGAGCAGCAGATCGGATTCGTCGAGGAGCCCCACCACGCGATCGCCGTCCAGCACCGGCAGTTGGGAAATGTCGGCGACGCGCATCCGCTGGAACGCCGTCAACAATGTGTCGGCGGCCGTTACGCTGACCACCGACCCATCTTCGAAGCGCCGCGAGATGATGTCGCGCAGGTCGCCGAAACGCTGGCGCGCAAGGAAGCCTTGCTCGACCATCCAGTTGTCGTTGTAGACCTTGGACAGGTACCGGGTGCCCGTGTCGCAGACGAATGTCACGACTCTTTTTGGTACCTGCTGCGCCACGCAATAGCGCAGTGCAGCAGCGAGCAACGTTCCCGTTGAGGATCCGGCCAGAATGCCTTCGGCGCGCAACAAGGTCCGCGCCGTGGCAAAGCTCTCCGAGTCGCTGATCGTATAAGCGTCGGTCACGCCGGAGAGATCCGCGATCGGCGGAATGAAGTCCTCGCCGATCCCTTCCACGTCCCAGGAACCTGCTTCGCCGATGCTTCCGCTGCGCACGTATTCGGCGAGAATAGAGCCCTCAGGGTCGGCCAGCACGAATTCGACGGCGGGCGCGACGCTCCGGAAAAACCGAGTGAGCCCAGTGATCGTTCCCGCGGAGCCGACGCCGCAGACGATCGTATCGACGTCATGCCCGCATTGCGCCCAGATTTCCGGGCCAGTCCCCTGTTTTTGCGTGAGCGGGTTGTGAGGGTTGTTGAACTCATCGGCAAAAAAGGCGCCCGGCGTCTCGCGCGCGAGCCGCCCCGCGTAGTCCTGGTAATACTCGGGATGGCCTTTACCGACATCCGACCGCGTGACGTGAACCTGCGCCCCTAGCGCCTTCAAATGCAGAACTTTTTCCGTCGACATCTTGTCCGGAACCACGAGGACGACGCGATAGCCTTTGGCGCGCGCAACGAGCGCAAGACCCAATCCGGTGTTGCCCGCGGTCGCTTCGACTACCGTGCCGCCGGCAGCGAGCTTGCCTTCGCGCTCGGCGGCTTCGATCATCGTCAACCCGATGCGGTCCTTGATGGAGCCGCCGGGATTCTGCGATTCGAGCTTCAAGAACAGACGGCATGGGCCCGTAGGCAGCCGCGTCACTTCCACCAGCGGCGTGTTGCCGATCAGATCGATGACTGCAGGGCGCACGACAGTCGTTACTTTAAGCGGCGTCGTGCATCGTCGTCGCTTCGCATGCGCGCGGCTCAAGCGTCCGGCGCGGTTTGCTAACGCCGCCGCCCGCCGAGCAGCGAGCCCAGCACGCCGCGCACGATTTCACGCCCGACACTGGACCCAACGGTACGCACGGCGCTTTTCGCCATCGCTTCGATCAGGCTGTCCTTGCGCCCGCTGCCCGACATCAAGCCGCCGAGTGAGCCTTTGACCGTATCCATCCACCCGCCGCCGGACGCGGCAGGTGCTGCGCTGCCGCTGGGAGTCGGCGCGGTGGATGCCGCGGCCCGCGCCTTGAGCTTTTCGTACGCCGACTCGCGCTCGACCGTCTGGTCATAGA
>JBPCLS010000081.1:0-3861 GCA_051003055.1 Casimicrobiaceae bacterium | reverse complement strand
CCTCGCGGGCTTGACGCGAGCCGACCGCGGGACCGCCCGCATCATGGGGCACGATGTCATCGCCGATTTTAAGAAGGCGCGGCGCAGCTTGGGTGTCTCGCCGCAGGAACTCGTCTTCGACCCTTTTTTCAGCGTGCGCGAGGCGCTGGACCTACAATCCGGTCACTTCGGTCTCTCCCGCAACGATGCGTGGATCGACGAAATCCTGCATAACCTCGATCTCACCGCAAAAGCGAACGCGAATATGCGCTCGCTCTCGGGAGGGATGAAGCGCCGCGTGCTCGTGGCCCAAGCGCTCGTGCACAAGCCGCCGGTGATCGTGCTGGACGAGCCGACGGCGGGTGTCGACGTTGAATTGCGGCAAAGTCTCTGGTCGTTCATCCGCAAGTTGAATCGCGATGGACACACCATCATCCTGACGACGCATTATCTGCAGGAAGCGGAGGCGCTGTGCGGCCGCATTGCGATGCTCAAAGCCGGCCGCGTTGTCGCGCTCGAAACCAAGCAGAAGCTTCTGCAGCGTTTTGCCGGCTTGACGGCGCGGATCGCCGCGGCACGCTTGCCCAGTTCGTGGCAAGCACGCGTGGTACGGCAGGAGGCTCAACTTTTTTACGTCGAACTCAAAACGTACGCGGAGCTCGAAACGTTGCTCGCTGCGGTTCGCGCCGATGGGATCGCAATCGACGAGCTCTCCATCGACGAAACCGACCTTGAACAAGTGTTCATGAAAATCATGCGTGATCCGGATGCGCGTGTTACGCCATGAACGTCCGCGGGTGCGGCTGGCTCACGCTACTCTATAAGGAGCTGTTGCGCTTCTGGAAGGTGAGCGTCCAGACGATCGCGGCGCCGGTGCTGACGGCGCTGCTCTATTTGCTCATTTTCTCGCACGTGCTGGAGGGCCGGGTCTCCGTTTACGACGGTCGCGTGAGTTACACGGCCTTTCTGGTGCCGGGTCTCGTCATGATGTCGGTCCTGCAGAACGCGTTCGCCAACTCGTCCTCGTCGCTCATCCAGTCGAAGCTCACGGGCAATCTGATCTTCGTGCTGCTGACACCATTGTCGGCGATCGAATTGTTCGGCGCTTACGTCCTGGGCGCGATGGTCCGCGGGATTGCGGTCGGATTGGGCGTGTTTACGGTCACGTTGTGGTTTGCCCCGTCGGTGGGCGAGTTGCCCCATCCCATCTGGGCGCTGACGTTCGCGTTGACGGGCAGCGCGATCCTCGCAATTCTGGGACTCATTGCCGGCATCTGGGCCGACAAATTCGACCAGATCGCCGCGTTTCAGAACTTCCTCATCATGCCGCTGACGTTCCTGTCGGGGGTGTTCTACTCGATTCACTCACTCCCCGCTTTCTGGCAGACGCTGTCGCGCTTGAATCCATTTTTTTATATGATTGACGGCTTCCGCTACGGTTTTTTCGGTCACTCCGACGTCGCACCAGGCTTGAGCTTCGCCATCGTCGCGGCATTCTGTCTCGCGCTCTCGGCATTGGCGCTGACGATGCTGGCGCGCGGCTGGAAGCTCCGCCAATAGCCGATGGGATTATTCGATGGTTAGCGCCGATTCCATCCGCCAGTCGATCGAAGCGGGTCTCGCCTGCGAGCGAGTCGACGTGGGCGGCGATGGGCAACACTTCCAGGCGGTGATCGTTTCGAGTGCCTTCGAAGGCCGCGCGCGTGTCGCGCGTCACCAGCTCGTCTATGCCGCGCTCGGAGACCGGATGCGCGAGGAGATCCACGCGCTGTCGATGCAGACGTTGACGCCAGCCGAATTCGCACTGCGCCAGAATGGATAGGCTGGTGATCGAGGGCGGCCGGCCCCTGCACGGCCGGGTACGCGCGTCCGGTGCGAAGAACGCCGCGCTCCCTATTCTGTGCGCGGCGCTGCTGACGCAGGAGCCGTTGACCTTGACCAACGTGCCTCGCTTGAACGACGTGCGCACGATGCAAACGTTGCTTGCGCAAATGGGCGTCAACAGCGAGGCCCGGGCGGACGGTGAACTGGTGCTGGACGCATCAAGCATCGACTGGCCCCTCGCGCCGTATGAGCTGGTCAAGACGATGCGGGCGTCGATTCTCGCGCTGGGTCCGCTGCTCGCGCGATCCGGCGAAGCGCGCGTGTCGTTGCCGGGTGGCTGCGCGATCGGGCTGCGCCCCGTCGACCAGCACGTCAAAGGGCTGCGGGCGATGGGCGCCGAGATCGACCTCGAGCACGGCTATATCAACGCGCGGGCGCGACGGTTACGCGGAGCGAACATCGCGTTCGACATGGTCACGGTCACGGGGACGGAAAACCTGTTGATGGCGGCGACCCTCGCGGAAGGGATCACGGTGCTCGCCAACGCGGCGCGCGAGCCGGAGGTGGTCGATCTCGCGCGCTGCCTCGCCGCGATGGGCGCCCGTATTGCCGGTGCAGGGAGCGAGCGTATCGTGATCGAGGGCGTGGACCGGTTGCGCGGCGCGACGCACGCGATCATGCCGGACCGGATCGAAACGGCCACGTACCTCACCGCCGCGGCAGCGGCGGGCGGCGATGTGACGCTTACCGGAACGGAACCGAAGTCGCTCACCACGGTTCTCGACAAGTTGCGCGAAGCCGGGGCTTCACTCGACGTTGCCGGCGACGCGATTCGCCTGCGACGCAGCGGTCCGCTCACGGCGATCGATGTCGCGACGGCGCCGCATCCGGGCTTTCCCACCGACATGCAGGCGCAGTTCATGGCGCTCGCCACGCATGCCGATGGCACTGCCATCATCACCGAGAACATTTTCGAGAACCGGATGATGCACGTGCAGGAGTTGCGGCGTCTGGGCGCCGACATCGACGTCGACGGCAATACCGCGGTGGTGCGCGGCGTCGGACGGCTCACGGGGGCGAATGTGATGGCGACCGATCTCCGCGCATCCGCGTGCCTGGTCATCGCCGGTCTTATCGCCGACGGTGAGACGACGATTGATCGCATCTACCATCTCGATCGCGGCTATGAGCGCATCGAGGAAAAGCTGCTCGCGCTAGGCGCCCGCATTGCCCGCGTCGGATGAAGTATCGACATGAAAGGGCCACCTGAAACCTTGCGTCGAAGCCCCCTTGGACGCGCGACGCCATATAGCGATCGTTACGACGCCGCGCTGCTGTTCGCGCTACCCCGCTCGTTGCAGCGGGAAGCTCTGGGTCTGACCGGTGCTCTGCCGTTCACGGGTTTCGACATCTGGACCGCGTACGAGCTCACTTGGCTCGACCCCCGGGGCAAGCCCGCTATCGCGATCGCATCGATTGAAGTCCCGTGCGAATCGCCGTCGATCGTCGAGTCGAAATCGGTCAAACGCTATATCGGGTCGTTTGCGCAATCGCAGTTCGATAGCGGCGCGCACGTGCGCACGACGATCGGCCGCGATGTCGGCGCCGCGTGCGGCGCTTCGGTCGCCGTTGAGCTGCGCGATCCGGTCTCCGGTGCGCCGGCCATCGCGCCGTTGGCGGGCGAAAGTCTGGATGGGCAATCGCTGTCGATCGATCGGTACGAAATCGACGCACGGCTGCTCGCATCATCGGCGCCGAACGTCGCGGAAACGCTGACGACCGAGCTCTTTCGTTCGCAATGCCCGGTGACCGGTCAACCCGACTACGCTTCGGTGCAGCTCACCTACGAGGGACCGCGGATCGAGCGAGCAGCGCTGTTGCGCTACCTCGTGTCGTACCGGCGCCATGCCGGATTCCACGAGTATTGCGTCGAGCGGATTTTCGTCGACGTCATGGCGCGCTGCGCGTGTGCCGGATTATCCGTCTACGCACGGTTTACGCGGCGCGGGGGAATCGACATCAATCCGTTCCGCACCAACGCGGGAATTCCGCGACCGG
>JBPCLS010000080.1:0-5208 GCA_051003055.1 Casimicrobiaceae bacterium | reverse complement strand
AAGGCGTTCGATCAGAAGTTCCAGGGCGAATACAAATACAAGAGCGATCACAACGGCATGAAGGGCTACAGCGGCATGTACGTCGTGAAGGCCATTACGGAGAAGATCGGCAAGACCGATTCGAAGGCGTTCGCCGCGGCAATGAAGGGCGCCAAAATCTCGACCAAAGACCATCCGGGCGTGCTGCTCGACGTCTCGTTCGACCAGAACGGCGACTTGGACCGGGAGAGCTTCCTCGTCAAGGTCGAAAACGGCAAGCAAGTCGTCACCTCGATCTTGCCGCCCGCTTCCGCCAAGTAACGCGTCACCTACGTAGCGCGTGATACACCGGCACATCCCCGCCACCGGGGGTGCCGCGATCGCGCGACGAACCCGGGAGTTGCGCCATGGGCGAGTTCATTCAACTCATCGTTTCCGGCACGGCGACCGGTTCGATCTACGCACTCGCGGCGCTGGGTTTTACGTTGCTGTGGCAAGCGTCGGGCACGATCAACTTCGCGCAAGGTGAGTTCGTCATGCTGCCGGCGTTCGCGATGCTGTTCTTCGTCAGCTTCGCGGGCGCACCATTGTGGCTCGCGTTTCTGCTGACATGCGTCGTCGCCATGCTGGTGTTGGGCTATGGCTTCAAGCGCGGCATCGTCGATCCGCTGATCCGTCACGGCGTGATTCCGCTGGTGATCGCCACACTCGGCCTCGCCATCGGCTTGAAATCGATCGTCAAGGCGGGGTACAGCGCGGAAGCGCATCCGTTCCCCAGTCCCTTCCCGGCAGGCCAGTTCGTGCTCGGCGGCATCAATGTGTCGTACGCGGACATCGGCACGTTGCTGCTCGCCGGCCTCATCGTCATCAGCCTGCAAACGTTCCTCAACAAGACGGTGACCGGACGCGCGATGCAAGCGTGCGCGCAGAACACCGATGCTGCTCGCGTGCTGGGCATCGATGTCCCGCGAATGGTGCTGTACGTATTCCTGATCAACGCCGTGCTCGCCGTTGTCGCGGCGCTGCTCGTCACGCCTACCTACCTCGCCAAGTTCGACATGGGCGAGTCGATCGGGCTGAAGGCATTTTTCGCGGCGATCATCGGCGGCTTCAACCAGACGCGCGGCGCGCTGCTTGGCGGCGTGCTGATCGGCATCCTCGAGAATCTCGCCGGTTTCTACGTCTCGCCAGCGTACAAGGAAGGCGTCGCGCTGATGTTGTTCCTGCTGGTGATCCTGTTCCGCCCCGAGGGCCTGCTCGGCAAGGCCGAGGAGCGCAAGGTATGAACGCCAACGTCAAGAAGGCGGCGCTCGTTGCGGCAGTCGTCGCGTTCGCCCTGCTTCCCCTGCTCCTGAAAAGCTACGGCGTCTACCTGATGACGCTGTTTTGCGTGTACCTGATGGCCACCTTCGGACTCAATCTCACCGTCGGCTACGCCGGGCAGATGTCGCTCGGGCAGGCGGCGTTCCTCGGCATCGGCGCGTATATCGCGGCAGTCGCGCTCAAGGCGGGGCTGCCATTTCTGCTGGTCCTGCCAGTCGCGGCGCTCGCGTGCTTTGCCGTGGGCCTGGCACTCGGCTTCCCGGCACTGCGCGTCCAGCATCATTACCTCGCGTTCGCCACGCTCGGATTCAACGTGCTCGTGTTTTTGATCATGCGCAACGAGGAGAAGATTACCGGTGGCACCTTCGGGATTTCCGGTATCCCGCGGCCGTCGCTCTTCGGTTATTCGCTCGACGGCGCGCTGCCGTTCTTCTGGTTCACGCTGGTGTTCACCGTCGCGTTGGCGGTGCTGTTGTGGTGGCTGCTGCGTTCGCCGTGGGGCCGCGCGTTCGCGGCGTTGCGCGACAATCCAATCCGCGCCGAGAGCCTGGGCGTCAATATCACCGCGTATACGTTGCTCGCCTTCGCGATCGGCGCCGCATGCGCCGGTATCGGCGGCGTGTTCTTCGCGGCGCTCGTGCAATTCATCGAGCCGGCCCCGTTCCATTTCTCGACGTCGCTGATGATGCTGCTGGCGGTGATCGTCGGGGGCTCCGGGCGTTTCTTCGGACCGGTGCTGGGCACGGTGATCATCGTGCTCTTGCCCGAGTGGCTGCGTTTCATGCAGAACTGGTATCTCGCCGTGTTCGGTTTCGCGATCGTCGCGCTCATGATCTGGCTGCCCGGCGGCATTATGTCGATCCCCGAGCGCCTCCGGACAAAGGGAACCGGGAAATGACCCCATTCCTCGAAGTGAAGGATGTGCGCAAGGCTTATGGCGCGATCAAGGCCGTCGATGGTGTCAGCTTCAACGTCGGTCCGGGGGAGATCGTCGGCGTTATCGGTCCCAACGGCTCGGGCAAGACGACGCTTTTCAACAGCATCCTGGGCCAGATCCGGCCCACGTCGGGTCACGTCGAGTTCTGCGGCGAAGACGTGACCGGCATGTCGCCCCTTGAACTGTCGCGGCGCGGTATCGGGCGCACGTTCCAGACGCTGCAGGTGTTTGTCAAGCTCTCGGTGCGCGATAACCTGATCGTGGCGGCGCAGGAATTCAAGGGTACGCTTGCCGGGCGGCTGCTGGCGAAGCCCGACGCGGGTCTGGGTGGGCACGCCGATCAGATGATCGAGCTGTTCCGCTTGCAGCACGTCGCCGACCTGCCGGCCGGCAGTCTTTCCTACGGCCAGCAGAAGTTGATCGATATCGCGATGGCGTTCATGCCCGCGCCTCGGCTGGTGCTGCTCGACGAGCCGTGCGCGGGCGTCAATCCGAGCCTGGTCGATCAGTTGCGCGAGTTGCTGGTGGAACTCAACAAGACACAAGGCGGCAGTTTCGTCGTCATCGAGCACAACATGGATTTCATCATGAAGCTTTGTCCGCATGTGATCTGCATGGTCGAGGGCACGGTGCTCGCGGAAGGGCCGCCGGCCGCCGTGCAATCGAACCGTGCGGTACTAGAAGCGTACTTAGGTAACTGAGTGGGCAACTGAGCTAGGCGGCTAGCTAGGCAGCTGCGCGGAGATGAAAGATGGCCGACAAGATCATCGAGTTCGACAATGTCGTGGCCGGCTATTCGCCGAGCCTCACCATCTTGAACGAGACGACGCTCGACGCTCGCCAAGGCGAGATCACGCTGCTGATCGGGCCCAACGGCGCCGGCAAGTCGACGGTGTTAAAGACGCTGTTCGGCATACTCGTTCCGCGCTCCGGCGAGGTGCGCTTCGAGGGCAAGCGCATCAATGGCAAACCCCCGCGGGCGCTGTTAGCCGACGGCATCGCATTCGTGCCGCAGGGACGCAACCTCTTCGGCTCGCTGTCGGTACGCCACAACCTGGAGTTGGGTGGAATCACGCTGCCGCGCGGGGAGTTGAAGGGGCGGATCGAAGAAGTGCTGGCGCGGTTCCCGCGGATCAATGAGCGCCTCGACAACCAGGCGTCCACGATGTCCGGCGGCGAGCAAAAGCAGCTCGAAGTCGGGCGGGCGTTGCTGCTACGGCCGCGCGTTCTGTTGATCGACGAGCCGTCAATCGGCCTGTCGCCGAAGCTCGTGCAGGAAGTGATGTCGCTGCTGCGCGGGCTCGCCGACGCGGGGACGACCGTACTGATGGTCGAGCAGAATGTGCGCACGGCGCTCAAGTACGCGAATCGCGCGCTGGTCCTCGAGATGGGACGGCTCGCGCTGGACCGCCCCGCGTCCGAGCTGCTGCACGATCCCGACTTGAACCGGCTGTTCTTAGGCGGCCACGCGAAGACGGCGGCTTGATGCTAGGCACGCGTCCGGTTTTATGCCGCGAGTTAGTGATCGAGCTACATCCAAGTGTCCTGCGAAAGCTTGCGGCCCGACCGCTGGAGTAGCAGAGGCGTTGATGCCGCGCACGATCGCGCTCGCAGCGCTCACCGTCCTCGAACTCCCGCCGCCCGACATGGTGACGTGCGCAGCGGCCGCCGGCTATTCACACGTCGGACTGCGGCTTCTTCCAGCGACCCCGGACGAGCCTACGTATCCAACGGTAGGCGACACGCCGTTGGTGCGCGAGATCGAACGTCGGCTCGCCGGCGGCGGTGTGCGCGTGCTCGATGTCGAGATCTTCCGACTCAAAGCCGACACCGATGTCCGCGACTACCTGCCGGCACTCGAGACCGGCGCGCGACTCGGCGCGCAGCACGTACTGGTTGCGGGCAACGATCCGCATGAGGGTCGGCTTATCGAACGCTTCGCCGCGTTGTGCGATCTCGGCGCGCCGCTTGATCTCACGATGAATCTCGAGCCCATGCCGTGGACCGACGTCCGGGATTTCGCCGCCGGCATGCGCGTCGTCGATGGCGCCGATCGTCCGAACGCCGGTGTGTTGATCGATCCAATCCACTTCGACCGGGGTGGCAGCAGCGCTTTGGAAGTCGTCGCCGGCCGAGCGGCCACGCGACACCGAAACGCTGCTATACCAGGCACGCGCCGAGCGGCTCATGCCCGGCGACGGCGGCCTCGACCTCGTGGGCATGCTGCGCGCGGCGCCGCAGGATATCCCGATCAGTCTCGAAATCCCGATGCAGACACTGGCGTGTACGGTTCCTGCCGTAGAGCGGGCGCGGCGGATGCTCGTGAAAACCCGAGCGCTGCTCGAGGCGGCATCGCAGCCGCATGCTTGAAGCGGTGCTGCTATCCGCTCGGACCGATCCGCTGGCACGTCAGTTGGAACATTTCTGCGCCGTCATTCGCGGCGAAGCGCAGCCTCTGGTGAACGGGCGTGACGCGGCGCAGACGTTGCGGGTCACGCTTGCGATTGACGAAGCAACTAGGACCGGCCGGATCGTTTCGACTCTGGAGAGGAGTCCCGTCCCGGAGCATTCCAGATGCTGAACGAACGTGTGACCGCCGTTAACACATCGCTTTCCATTTTTGGAAGTGATCGATCCGCTTCGGCCATAGACAAGGCCGCGTCCGGGCTTGCTTGAATGCCCTTTTCCGCGTCGACCCCTGTGCCTCACGCCGACCTGTGCGCCTCACAGTGCTCGTTCTTCATGTGCGCACTCCGATCCGCATCAATTGATGTATATTTAATGCATCACATGGGAGCGTCTCGATGCGCACAACGATCAACCTCGACGAAACCTTGCTAGCGGCGGCGAAGAAAATCTCGGGCATGACGGAGCGCACCGCACTGATCCACGAAGGCCTCAAACCCCTGATCGGGCGCGAAAGCGCGCGCCGACTCGCGCGGCTCGGCGGCAGCGAACCGCAACTGAAG
>JBPCLS010000079.1:0-4201 GCA_051003055.1 Casimicrobiaceae bacterium | reverse complement strand
CGCGTAGCGCCGCTCGGCCCCGAACAGATCCGGTTCATCGTTTAACTCGGACGCCGCTGCGTCGGGGAGTCGCGACAAGGCCACAATCCACCGGCGTGTGTTCTCCGCCGAGGGGTCAACCAGGATGTCGATGTCTTCGGTGAATCGATTGAAGCCGTGCGCGGCCAACGCGTAGGCGCCCACCAACGCGTAAGCGACGCCCGCTTCGTCCAGATAACGGACGATGGTCTTAACGTCAGCCCAAGTGGCCGGACGGGTGTACTCCATCACTTAAGAAGTCGTTTCGGCGGCAGCTTTCGCAACCATGGCGTCGACCGTCCACTGCAAGCGGTCAGCCTCCATCTGCTCACGCGAGTCGTAGCGAAAGACCCCCTTGGGCGCGCGTGTGCGGTACTGCGCCATCGCGGCCATTGCGGCTTGCTGCGTGGGGGACGGCGCGAGGCCGGCGCGCACCTTGCGCCGCCCGACCTCACGGCGAATGGGTTGTTGGTCCACTTTATTGCTCATCGCATGCCATAAGGAATTTGGATAAGTAACATCAGCCAGACATGGCGTTGCCGCAAATGCGGCACGATACTACGTAGCTGACTCGACGAGCGTTACTTCTTCTTCGGCGCGTACAGATCGGTGATCGTGCCCTCGAACACTTCCGCCGCCATGCCGATGGTTTCCGATAAGGTCGGATGTGGATGAATGGTCTTGCCGATGTCGGTCGGATCGCAGCCGAGCTCGATCGCGAGCGCGACCTCGGCGATCAAATCGCCGGCGTTCGGTCCGACGATACCCCCGCCGATGATTCGGTGCGTCGCCTCATCGAACAGGAGCTTGGTCATGCCTTCGTCACGGCCGAGCGAGAGCGAGCGTCCCGACGCGGCCCACGGGAATACGCCCTTGCCGTATTTGACGCCGTTGGATTTCGCTTCTTCCTCGGTCACGCCGACCCACGCGACTTCCGGATCGGTGTAGGCGACCGACGGAATCACGCGCGCGTCGAAATACGATTTCATGCCGGACGCCGCTTCCGCCGCGACGTGCCCTTCGTGCACGGCTTTGTGCGCGAGCATCGGTTGGCCGACGACGTCGCCGATCGCGAAAATGTGGCTGACGTTCGTGCGCATCTGCTCGTCGGCTTCGATAAAGCCGCGCTCGGTTACCGCCACACTGGCTTGGTCGGCGGCAAGTTGTCTGCCGTTCGGCGTGCGGCCGACGGCGACCAGCACGCGGTCGTATAGCTGCGGCTCCGCGGGCGCCTGTTCGCCTTCGAACCACACTTTGATGCCACCTTTTTGCGCCTCGGCTTTGACGACCTTCGTTTTCAGCATGATCTTGTCGTAACGTGCGGTTATCCGCTTGGCGAACGGACGCACGAGATCGGGATCCGCACCCGGCATGAGCTGCGGCATCATTTCGACGACGGACACCTTGGCCCCAAGGGCCGAAAACACCTGCGCCATTTCCATGCCGATGATGCCGCCGCCAATGACCAGCAGGTGCTCGGGCACTCCCTCGAGCATTAGCGCGCCCGTGGAATCGATGACCCGCGGATCGTCGGGCATGAACGGCAGCATGACCGGCTGCGAACCGGTGGCGATGATGCAATGGGTAAATTTGACGATCTGTGATGTGCCGCCCGCAGCCGCCACCGAAACATGATGGGCATCGACGAACTGAGCGACGCCCTCGAGTGTCGTTACCTTGCGTTGCTTGGCAAGGGTGGTCAATCCGCCGGTCAGCTTCTTGACGACCGAATCTTTCCATCCGCGCAGCTTGTCCGCATGGATTGCAGGTTTGCCGAACGTGACGCCGAAATGGCTCATTTCGGCAGCGTCATCGATCACTTTTGCCGCGTGCAGCAGCGCCTTTGACGGAATGCAGCCGACGTTGAGGCAGACCCCGCCCAAGGTCGGATAACGCTCGACCAATACCGTCTTCATTCCCAGGTCCGCGGCGCGAAACGCCGCGCTGTAGCCGCCAGGTCCGGCGCCGATGACGAGCATCTGACATTCGACGTCGACGCGGCCTTGATACGTCGAGTCTGTTGCGGTGGCGACTGTCGGCGCCGCAGAGGGCATGGGGGTCGTCGCCGCGGTGGCTCCGGCGCTGCGTGCATCTCCCCCCAGTGCGCCGCTTGCGGGAACAGTTTGGGTTGCCGCTGGGGTTGCCGCTGGGGTTGCCAATTTGGCGCCGCTTTCACCGCCACGCTGGGCAGCCGCCCCGGCGGCGGGCGGGGCTTCAGCGGCGGTCGCCGCGACCTCGAGTGTGAGCACCACGCTGCCTTCGCTGACGCGGTCGCCGACTTTCACTTTCAAGTCGGCCACAACACCCGCGACCGGCGATGGCACGTCCATCGTCGCCTTGTCCGATTCCAGCGTGCCGAGCGAATCGTCCGCTTGCACCGCGTCGCCTGGTTTGACGAACACCTCGATGACCGGAATATCCTTGAAGTCACCGATATCGGGGACTTTGACTTCGGTCGTGCTCATCGCTGTGCCCTCATTGCCGTGCTAAGCCGCTGCGATCACAGCATCGCCCGGCGCATGTCAGTCAGAAGTCCGCTCAAGTACGTCGTGAAACGCGCGGCTGCGGCGCCATCGATCACGCGGTGGTCGTAGGAGAGCGACAGCGGCAGCACGATTCGCGGTGCGAACTCGCGCCCATTCCATACGGGTTTGGTCGCGCCTTTCGACACACCCAGAATCGCGACCTCCGGCGCATTGATGATGGGGGTGAAGGCGGTGCCGCCGATGCCCCCGAGCGAGGAGATCGAGAAGCAACCGCCCTGCATGTCGGCAGGGGCGAGCTTGCCTTCGCGTGCTTTCCCCGAGAGCTCGGTCATTTCCTGCGCGATTTGCAGCACGCCTTTTTGGTCGGCGTTCTTGATCACCGGCACGACAAGGCCGTTCGGCGTGTCAGCGGCGAATCCGATGTGAAAGTATTGCTTGAGGACGAGCGCATCCCCGTCGGGCGCTGCAACCAACGACGAGTTGAAGTCGGGAAATTTTTTCAGCGCGGCGACCGACGCCTTGATCAGGAATGCGAGCAAGGTGAGCTTGACACCCGCCTTCTCGTTTTCCTTATTCAGCGCAACGCGCAACGCCTCGAGATCGGTGATGTCCGCTTCATCGAATTGCGTGACGTGCGGGATCATCACCCAATTGCGGGCGAGATAGGCGCCGGAAATCTTCTTGATCCGCGAGAGCGCTTTGGTTTCCACCGGCCCGAATTTCGCGAAATCGACCTGGGGCCACGGCAGCAAGTTGAGCGAGCCTCCGCCTGTGACGCCGCCGCTCGCACTCGCGCCGGGCAGGGCACCGCCGGTCAACGCGCCCTTGACAAACTGCTGCACGTCCTCCTGCAGAATGCGCGCACTCGGCCCGGTGCCGCGAATCTTGGACAGATCGACGCCGAGCTCGCGCGCGAATTTGCGCACCGACGGCGACGCGTGCGCTTGCTTGAACGCTTGGCCATCGATGGGCGGCGTTGGCGCGGACGCGGGTGCGGCCTGAGCAGAGGATGTTCCGCGTTGCACGGGCGGCGCCGCCGAAGTTTCCGGCTGCACCTTGCCGGTGGCGGCTGGTGCAGCATTTTTGTTTTCGGTTGGCGCAGTGGTGGGGCCCTTACCGCCGGCAGGCGCCGCCGGGGTTGCTCCAGTGCTTTCGGTTCGGGCTCGTTCGCCTGCACCGCTCGCAGCAGGCAGCTTCGCGGATGGGGCCGCATCTTGCGCGAGCGTTACGATGACGCTGCCTTCGCTGACCTTGTCTCCGAGCTTGACCTTCAACTCTTTGACGACACCTGCCGACGGCGACGGCACGTCCATCGTTGCCTTGTCGGATTCGAGGGTGACCAGCGAATCGTCGGCCTTCACCGAGTCGCCTGGCTTGACGAAGACCTCGATGACCGGAATATCGTTGAAATCGCCGATGTCGGGAACTTTGACTTCGATGTCGCTCATGGCTTAAGGCTTCAAGAAACGGCGGTGGCTAAAGTTGATTCGAGGTGAAGGATGCGATATCTGGTGCTACACCGTCCACGGCGCGGGTTTGGCAGGATCGAGCTTGTATTTCGCGACCGCTTCGGCAACCTTGGCGGCGGGCAATGTGCCGTCGTCGGCCAACGCTTTCAACGCGGCGACCGTAACGTAATAGCGATCGACTTCGAAAAAGCGCCGCAGCTTCTCGCGCGTGTCCGAACGGCCAAACCC
>JBPCLS010000078.1:0-7721 GCA_051003055.1 Casimicrobiaceae bacterium | reverse complement strand
CGTTCTCGATCGGCGCGGCGACCGTTTGCTCGAGCACTTCGGCAGAGGCGCCCGGATACACCGCCTGTACCGTGACCACCGGCGGCGCGATCTCCGGGTACTGCGCGATCGGCAACGTGCGCATGGCGGCGAGTCCCGCGAGCACGAGGAAGAGCGAGATGACCGCCGCGAAAATCGGCCGGTCAATGAAAAAGCGCGAGAACATTTGGAGTGTGTGCGAGCGGGATTACCGCGCAGGCGCCGCCGTGCCCTTGTTGCTCTCTTCTTTCGCGGCGTCCTTCGCCGGAGCGCCCGGAGGCGTTGCGCCTTTCGCGGTGTCCTGTGCTGGAGCGCCCGGAGTCGTTGCGCCTTTCGCGGTGTCCTGTGCTGGAGCGCCCGGAGTCGTTGGACCGCCGGGAGCGGGGGCGCTCGCCAACTTGATCTGCCCCCCCGGCCGCAATTTGGCCACACCATCGACGATCACCGGGTCGCCCGGCTTCAAACCGGCCTCGACAATCCACTGATTCGGGCGCGCGGCGTCGCCCGCGGCCACGACCCAGTCACCCAGCACAACGGGTCGCATTCCGGCGACGTCCTTGCCGTCCTTGTCGCGCTCGACGACGTAGACGAACTTACCCTTTGGCCCATCGAGCACTGCGACTTGCGGCACCGCTATGGCGTCGTTGCGAATCGCACCCGTCAGCTTGACCCGGACGAACTGACCGGGCTTCAGCGCGGCATCGGCGTTCGGGATTTCCGCGCGCATTTCGTACGTGCCGGTGGCCGGGTTGATTCGCGTGTCGGCGAAGTTGATGCGCCCTTGCCGCGGAAACGTCGAGCCGTCGGAAAGGCGGATGGCGACGTCGAACCCGTTGTTGCGGGGCAAGGTCAATCGGCCGGCCGCCACCGCACGATTGATACCCTGCTGCTCGTTCTCGGCGATTGAAAATGTGACCCAAATCGGATTGACCTGAGAGATCGTCGTCAACAACGTCTCGTTGGCGTTGACGAGGCTGCCTTCGGATTTTGGCGCGCGGCTGGAGAGCCCACTGATCGGCGCAACAACGCGGGTGTAGGCGAGGTTGAGCTTCATCTCGCTCAACTTCGCTTCGGCGGCGCGCACCGCCGCAACCGCCAGGTCCACGTTGGACGCTGCGTCGTCGGCTTCTTTTTGACCCACTGCGCGACGCTCGGCCAACGGCTTCAACCGGCTCGATTCCCGCTCGGCCTGTGCCTTCTGCGCCTGCGCTCGCGCAACCTCGGCTTCGAACGCAGCGGTTTGCGCGGCGAGCGGCTTGGGGTCGATCACGAATAACGGTTGCCCGGCTTTGACCGGCGCGCCTTCCTGGAACAGCTTGCGCTCGAGGATGCCGGTGACTCGCGCGCGCACCTCCACTTCCTTCGAGCCATTGGTCTGCCCTACGTACTCGAAGGTTACCGGGATCGACTTGGGTGTGACCGTTGCCACGGCAACCTCGGCCGGCGGAAAGCCCGCAAACCCGGCTGGCGGAGCAGGCTGCCCGCATGCAACCAGGGCGCTAGCGGCCAGCGCCAAGACCACATTGCGGTTAGGAGAGGTCAGAACAGGCGGCGGCATGGGAGAACTCCTGCTGCGATCCGGTATTCGTGCGTAGTGCGTACGGCAGTGCATCTTGCGAAGGCACCTAATATAACATACATTCGCGAATGTTTGTAAATTGGGATTGCTTGTATGTATCTGTAACATGGAGTGTAGTTATCGATGCGCAAGACCCGACAGGAAGCGCTTGAAACCCGTGAGCGACTGCTCGACGCGGCCGAACGAGTCTTTGGCGAGCGGGGTGTCTCGCGGACCTCGCTCGCCGAGTTGGCGGCGGCGGCGGGTGTTACCCGAGGCGCCGTCTATTGGCATTTCAAGGATAAGGCCGGTGTGTTCCGCGCGATGTGCGACCGCGCAACGTCGCCGTTCGCGGCCATGATCGAGCAAGCGGGCGCGACTGCGGCGGCCGATCCGCTGGCGACCTTGCGCGGTCTTTGCATCGCGGGGCTGCAGCGGTTGGCTACCGATGTTCGCACGCAGACGGTGTTCGCAATCATTTTTCACAAGTGTGAGCG
Source organism: Casimicrobiaceae bacterium (assembly GCA_051003055.1). GTDB lineage: Bacteria > Pseudomonadota > Gammaproteobacteria > Burkholderiales > Casimicrobiaceae > VBCG01. The sequence goes on along the minus strand of JBPCLS010000078.1, from coordinate 5,648 downwards.
GGTCGATGGACTGGCCGGCCTCGCGTCCGGACACGAGCGCGACCGCACCGAGTGTACGGCTCGACTCGAAGGGATCGTGCGGCAGGCCGCGAATGCCGGTGAGCTTGGCGCAGACGCCGACATTACGATGGCGACGAGGGCGCTGAATGCTTTCATGACCGGCGTGATGCACGAATGGCTGCTCCACCCGCGTGCGTACGATTTGGCTGCCGCCGCTCCCGCGCTCGTCGATGTGTTTCTCGCCGGGCTGCGCGCGCAGCCGCCGCGCCGCGAACGACGCGGCACGCCCCGAATTCGTCCCAAGACTCGCATCGCTTGAATGAGAGCAGGGAAGGATCGCGAAAACGGCATAATCGCAGGCTCGGGTGAACGAACGGGACACGCTACGCGATGAATGAAGCCGCCGCAGGCGAGGTCGTCCTCATTCGCGCCGTTGAAACCACCGACGCGGCGCGCGCGATCTGGACCGACGCCGATCGCGCATGGGGGGGACGTGCCGCGGCGGAAGTGGTCGGGGCCACGGCGCCAGCCGACGTATTTCTCGCGCGCCGAGCCGCACTCGCGGTCGAACGGCTCGGCGCGCGGCACCCATCGTTTCCGCGCGTACTGCGAACGTTTGCGTGGCGCCCCGGTGTCGGCGTTGCACTCGTGCTGGTTGCGTTCACCATCGGCGTTGTGTCCGATCAGATTGGCGCGGCCGGTCGCATCAACATTCTCGCTCCCCCGCTGCTCGCCCTGATCGCATGGAATCTCGGCGCGTACGTCCTTCTTTTCTGGCAAATGATGGCGCGTTCGGTCGGCGGTCAACGAGTCGGATCGGGCCCGCTGCGAAAAGTTGTAGCGTGGCTTGGTCGCGCAGTGCCGCGTGGTACTGCGCACGCAATGCAGGGCGAGCCGGCCGCCGTTGCGTCTGCCACCGCCGTTGCATCTTCCTCATTCAGCGCTGAGTGGGCGCTGGCCGCAGCGCCGCTCCTGCGTGCGCGGATCAGCCGGGTCCTTCATGTCGCGGCGGCAGCGCTTGCTCTCGGAGCGCTGGCAGGTCTCTATGTCCGCGGCCTCGTGTTCGAATACCGCGCCGGCTGGGAGAGCACGTTTCTTGATGCCGACACCGTTGCCCGCGCGCTTTCCTTCGCCCTCGCGCCGGGCGCCTGGCTGACTGGGTTTGCCATTCCCGGCGCGGAACACCTGGAGGCGATCCGCGCGCCAGTCGGTGAAGGGGAGAACGCAGCGCCGTGGATACATCTATACGCGGCGACGGTCGCATTGGTGGTCTTTCTGCCTCGGCTGTTGCTCAGCGCCCTCGCGTGGGTCGCCGAGCGGCGCGCGGCGCAGCACTTCCCCCTGCCGCTTTCCGACCCATACTACGCGCGGCTGCTGCGCGGGTTTACCGAGGGGCCGGCGCACGTACACGTGGTGCCTTATAGCTTCGATGTACCGGATGCCTCGGTTGGCGGTTTGCAAGCCGTGATGGCGCGCACGTTTGGAGCGCGTACCGAGGTGGCGCTGGCTCCGGCTGTCGCGTACGGCGATGAGCACGAGTTCGCTGCTGGTGTCTTACCCAGCGTGCCGCCGAGCGTCATCGTAGGTTTATTCAGTCTCGCGGCGACGCCCGAGAGCGAAAATCACGGCGCATTTATCGCAGCGCTCGCGCGATCCACCACTGCGGGGACGCAACTGGCGGCGATCGTCGATGAAGCAAGCTTTCGCGTTCGTTTCGCGGGACAAACGGCGCGCGTGGACGAACGGCGCGCGGCGTGGCGGCAGATGCTCGCAGGCCACGGAATCGCACCGGTATTCATCGATCTCGCCAGGCCCGATTTGCCGGCCGCCGAGGCCGCGCTGAATACTCCGGCACCGCGAACATGACCGACGCCGCGACGCGCGTCGACTTGAGCCTTACCTCGCACACGAACGCGGGCAAGACCACGCTCGCCCGCACGCTGCTCGGCAGGGACGTGGGTGAGGTGCGCGACGCGCCGCATGTCACCGGGCAGGCGGAACCCTACACGCTGATCGAAACGCCAGAGGGCGACGTGCTGCGGCTGTGGGATACACCCGGCTTCGGCGACAGCGCGCGCCTCGCGAAGCGCCTCAAGCAACACGGAAATCCCATCGGCTGGTTCTTGAGCGAAGTGTGGGACCGCTGGCGGGACCGACCGTTCTGGTCGAGCCAGCAGGCGATCCGGAATGTGCGCGAGCAGGCCGACGCCGTTCTCTATCTCGTCAATGCATCGGAAGCACCTGCGGATGCCGGCTATGTCGCCCCCGAGTTGCAAATCCTCGAGTGGATCGGCAAGCCCGCAATCGTACTGTTGAACCAGATGGGCCAGCCACGCGAGCGCGGCTTTGAGGAGGCTGAAGAGGCGCGCTGGCAACAGGTGCTTGGGGAGCATGCGTTCATCCAGACGGTGCTCCCGCTTGACGCATTCGCTCGGTGCTGGGTGCAAGAGTTGACCTTATTGCGCGCCGTCGGCATCGCCCTCCCGGAGGCCAAGCGTTCCGCGTTCGCGCGCCTTACCGCCGCGTGGCAGGCGCGGCGCGAGGAACACTTTGCCGCCGCGATGAACGCGCTGGCCGTGCAGATCGCGCGCGCGGCGTGCGACCGCGAGGCGCTCACCGCGACGGGTTTGCGCGCGACGCTACGCGACATGGGCAAGGCGATCGGTCTCACGCGCGATGGGGAGGAGAGCGACAAGGAACGCGCCATGCGTGCTCTGGCGGATCGACTCGACATCGATATCTGCGCGAGTACCGATCGGCTCATCTCCGTGCATGGCCTCGAAGGCCGTGCAGCGGGGGAGGTGCTGGCGCGGATGGCGACGAGCTTTACGTCGGATGAGCAGGTGAGCGAAGGCACGGCGGCAGTGCTGGGCGGGTTCATGACCGGTGCAGTGAGCGGTCTCGCCGCCGACCTCGCGGCAGGCGGAATCACCTTTGGCGCGGGGCTGCTGACGGGAGGCGTACTCGGCGCGCTTGGCGCCGCCGGCCTCGCGCGAGGTTTCAATCTGATGCGCGGTAGCAAGGAAACGACGGTCCGCTGGAGCGATGAGTTCTTGGACGGACTCGTTCTGGCGGCACTCTTACGCTACCTTGCGGTCGCGCATTACGGTCGCGGACGGGGTGAATGGAGCGCAAGCGAGCATCCGCCGTTCTGGAAGGATGCGGTCGCGGCGATGCTCGCCTCGCGCCGCGTGCCGCTTGCCGCGATCTGGGCTCGGCGCGGCGAGAATTGTGACGCCGCCAACCTGACCGCCGCATTGCAGGATTATCTGGCGAGCGCCGCGACCGAATTGCTCGAAAATCTCTATCCGCAAGCGCTCCCGCACGCTGCCGTTGCGACGGACCGCCCTAGTTAAGCACTTGCGGCGGAGGCTTCGCCGTCCCCATCGCCGTCCCCGGACGGGCGGGCCGCGGCACCGGGCCGAATCAAGATATGATGTTTCAGGCAGAGTCAAAATGCCGGCGGCCGCGCACAACGGAGGAGCAGATGGAGGAGCAACTCGACACATTCCCGCGTTTGCTGCTGCACCATGCAAAGGTGCGGCCCGATCATCCGGCGACGCGCGAAAAGGACCTGGGCATCTGGCAGACCTGGACCTGGTCACAAGTGGCCGTAGAGGTCCGCGCGCTCGCCTGTGGCCTCGTGGCACAAGGGTTTGAACGCGGCATGCACCTCGCCATCATCGGCGACAATCGTCCTCGACTGTATTGGGCGATGGCCGCGGCGCAGGCGGTGGGCGGCGTGCCGGTGCCGATGTACCAGGATGCGCCGGCGGCGGAGTTCGTGTACGTCCTGAACGACGCCGAAATCGCGTATGCCATCGTCGAAGATCAGGAGCAGGTCGACAAGCTCTTCGAGGCGCAGCCGGAGGTCGCGACCCTCGCGCACATCTACTACGACGATGCGCGCGGCCTGCGTAACTACGAAGGTGTGATGAGTTACGAGCGGCTGCAGGAAGCGGGCCGCGAATTCGACCGCGCCCGCCCCGGTTTCTATGAGGCCGAGATTGCGAAGGGCCATACCGACGACATCGCGATCATGCTGTACACGTCGGGTACGACCGGCAAGCCGAAGGGTGTTTGCCTGACGCACGCGGCGCTCATCGCCGCGGCCAAAGGCGGCATCGAGTTCGACCGGCTGACCGCCGATGAATCGATCCTGTCGTACCTGCCCATGGCGTGGGTGGGCGACAACCTGTTTTCCTACGCGCAGGCGCTGCTCGCCGGGTTCACGATTAATTGCCCGGAGTCGGGCGATACGGTAATGACGGATCTGCGGGAAATCGGACCAACCTATTACTTCGCGCCGCCGCGCGTGTTCGAAAATCTCTTGACGCAGGTGATGATCCGGATGGAAGACGCGAGCGCGATCAAGCGCTGGCTGTTTCGTCATTTCACGGCCGTCGCCCGCCGCTGCGGCGCGGAGATTCTCGACGGCAAGGCGGTTGCGCTCACCGATCGCGTGCAGTACGGGCTGGGCAACCTGCTGATCTACGGCCCGTTGCGCAATGTGCTGGGGATGAGCCGCATTCGCGTCGCTTATACGGCCGGCGCGGCCATCGGTCCCGATCTCTTCCGCTTCTACCGGTCGATCGGCGTCAACTTGAAGCAGTTGTACGGCTCGACCGAGACCTGCGCGTACGTTTGCCTGCAACCGGATGGCGGCGTCAAGTTCGACACCGTGGGCACGCCGGCGCCGGGGGTCGAAGTCAAAATCGCGGACAGCGGCGAGGTGCTGGTCCGCGGCAAGATGCTGCTCAAGGAATACTACAAGCGCCCGGATGCGACTGCGGAATCGATCGATCGGGAAGGTTATTTTCACACCGGCGACGCCGGGTTTTTCGACGACGGCGGCCATCTGAAGATCATCGACCGCGCGAAGGATGTCGGCAAACTCGCAAGCGGCGGGATGTTCGCGCCGAACTACCTCGAGAACAAGCTCAAGTTCTTTCCGCACATCAAGGAAGCGGTGGCGTTCGGACACGACCGCGACCGCGTGTGCGCGTTCGTCAACATCGACTTGGGATCGGTGGGCAACTGGGCGGAGCGGCGGGGTATGGCGTATTCGGGCTACACCGATCTTGCCGCCAAGCCCGAGGTATACGCATTGATTCGCGAATGCATTGAACAAGCCAACGCCGAGCTCGCAACCGAGGCCGGTCTTGCCGACTCGCAGATCCGCCGCTTTCTGATCCTGCACAAGGAGCTCGACCCCGACGATGACGAATTGACGCGGACGCGCAAGGTGCGCCGCAGTTTTGTCGCTGAAAAATACGCGGTGCTCATCGACGCGATGTACAGCGGCAAGAGCTCGCAGCACATCGAGACGCTGGTGCGTTTCGAGGATGGACGTACCAATAACGTTGCCGCCGACTTGCGGATCGAGGATGCCACGACGTACCCGCCGGTGACCGCGCGCAAGGTCGCGTAGCTTTCATGGCGGAAACGCAACGCACGTTCGGCGACGTGGTGCTGAAGCTCGAAAATATTTCGCTGTCGTTCGGCGGCGTGAAGGCGTTGCGCGAAATTTCGTTCGACGTGCGCGAGCACGAGGTACGCGCGATCATCGGGCCCAACGGCGCGGGCAAGAGCTCGATGCTGAACGTGATCAACGGCGTGTACCACCCGCAGCAGGGGACGATCACTTA
>JBPCLS010000077.1:0-11565 GCA_051003055.1 Casimicrobiaceae bacterium | reverse complement strand
GCCCAGCATCTGCAGCCAGGCCGTCACATCCAAAAATCCCGTGCCGGACGAGGCCGGGTTGGGCATCACGATCTTCCCCTTGTAGACGGGCTTGGTCAGATCCTGCCAGGACTCCGGCCTGGGCAGGTTCATCTTGGCCGCCTCGACCGTGTTGAAGCAGACGGTCGCGCCCCAGACATCCATTCCCCACCAATACGGGGGACTCCTGGTGTCCTTGTACTGCGCGCCTAACGCAGCCAGACCCGCCGGCGCATAGGGCTGCAGCATGCCTTCGTTGTCCAGCACCAGGATGCTCGTTGCCGCAAGGCCCCACACGACATCGGCCTGCGTGTTGGCCTTCTCGGCCAGAAGCTTGGCGGTGATCACCCCCGTCGAGTCGCGTACCCATTTGATCTCGACATCCGGTACTGCCTTGTTGAACCCATCCGCATAGGCCTTGAGCTGATCGGTTTCGAGGGCCGTATAGACCAGCAGCTCGGTTTTCTGCGCCGCGGCGGGCGCAGCGAACGCGATTGCGGCAGCGGCAGCCGCTACCATCGACAATCCACGGGCAAGTTTCATTATGGGACTCCTCGGTCGAAAAAAATTGAACTGGCGATCAACACTGGGTATCGCGCAGCAGGAAGACGGCTGTGCACGCGATGCGTGCGACGCATGCTACGCGCGGGGCCGCTTGCGGGCAACGTCCGCGCGATGATCTTTCCCGCTTCGCTGCCATCGAGCGGTCCGTCGGCAGCGCGGCGAACGGACTCGCGCAGCGTACCGGTTGTTGATTGCAGATTGTTGACAATCTACAGCAGCCGTTATTTAATTGCAAGATGTTGAAATCGCTGGATTCGACAAACCGCAACGGAAAAAAAGCCGTGACCTCGCCGGCGCAAACGGCCCCAGCAACAAGCGCAACCATCGCCGTTCTCCAGTCGAACTCACTGCCGGCGCTCGTCCAGCGCGACCTCGAACGCATGATCGTCGCGGGCGAGCTGTCGGCCGGCACCAAGCTCAATGAAGCCGCGCTCGCGCAAATGCTCGGTGTCTCGCGCGGCCCCATTCGCGAAGCGTTCCGTGCGTTGGAAGAATCCGGGCTCGTGCGGCTGGAAAAAAATCGCGGCGTGTTCGTGCGACAGGTGAGCGTCGAAGAAGCCGACGAGATCTACGAGTTGCGCGCGATCCTCGATGAATATGCCGGACGCAAGGTCGCCCAAACGGCGACCCGCGCCAATATTCTGGAACTGCAGGCGCTGGTCGCACGGATGGATGATGCGGCCGCGCGCGTGGATCTCGACGCGTATCACCGGGCCAACGTGGAATTTCACGATCTTCTGGTGACGCTGACGGGCAACACGAAATTGGTGCTGACTTATCGCCGACTGGTTAATGAGTTGCATCTCTTCCGCCGCGCCACCCTCGCTCAGGATGGCGCCCTCCCCGTTTCGACACGCGAACATCACGCAATCGTGGATCGCATCGCCGCCGGGCAGCCGATGCAAGCCGGCCGCGCATTGTTCGAGCATGCGATGGGTAGCCGGACCCGAATGCATAATGTTCGCAGCGCGCCTTCCGCATTGCAAGCCGCTGCCGGTTCGGGCCGGACGAAGCGATGATGACACCGGATCCGCGCACCGTGAAGGTCAACGGCCGCACTTACCGGTGGCCGCAGCGACCGCTGGTCGTCGTGTGCGTCGACGGCTGCGAGCCCGATTACATCAATCAGGCGATCACCGCCGGACGCGCGCCGTTCCTCGCTTCGCTCGTATCGCGCGGCATCTGCCTCACCGCCGATTGCGTCGTCCCGTCGTTCACCAACCCCAACAATTTGTCCATCGTCTGCGGCGCGCCCCCTGCCGTGCATGGTATCTGCGGCAATTATTTCTACGACGCGGACGCCGACGCCGAGGTGATGATGAACGACGCCAAATATCTGCGTGCGGGCACGATCCTTGCTGCACTCGCTGATGCCGGTGCCAAGGTTGCGGTCGTCACCGCCAAGGACAAGCTGCGCGCGTTGTTGGGTCACAAGCTGCACGGCATCTGTTTTTCGGCGGAAAAGGCCGGCGACGCAACGCTCGACGCGAATGGCATCGACAACGTGACGTCACTTGCGAACATGCCGGTGCCTTCCGTGTACAGCGCGGCGCTGTCCGAATTCGTGTTCGCGGCCGGCCTCGCGCTTATGCGACGCGAACGGCCCGACATCATGTATCTATCGACGACCGATTACGTCCAGCACAAAGCCGCTCCGGGCACTGCGGCCGCCAACGATTTCACCGCGATGCTCGACCGCTATCTGGGCGAGCTCGATGCGCTGGGGGCTACCGTCGTGTTGACCGCCGATCATGGCATGAACGCCAAGACCGATGCCTTCGGGCGCGCCAACATCGTGTTTCTGCAGGACGCGCTCGACCAGAACTTCGGCGAAGGCACAACGCGCGTCATCTTGCCGATCACCGATCCGTATGTCGTCCACCATGGCGCGCTGGGATCCTACGCGACCGTCTATCTGCAGCACGGCACTCCTCGCGATGACGTGCTGCGCGCAATCGCCGCGCTGCCGGGAATCGATTTGACCTTGACACGCGAGGACGCGTGCACGCGCTTCGAGCTGCCGCCGGATCGCGTTGGCGATCTGGTCATCGTTGCCGAGCGCTCGACGGTCATCGGCACGAGTCGCGACCGTCACGACCTGTCGGGACTCGACGCCCCGCTGCGCTCGCACGGTGGCGTCTCGGAACAGCGGGTGCCGCTCATTGCCAACCGTCGGATGGACGCGGACCCGTCACGCCGCTGGCGCAACTTCGACGCATTCGATCTGGCCCTTAATCATTTGCAGTAGCGCCGATGAACACGATGACCGACATACAACCGGCGAACGTCAGGCGCGAGAAGATGCGCATCGCCGGCGAGGCAATCGGCGGTGAGCGCGTCATCGAGGTCCGCAATCCATACACGCGCGCCATCGTCGGCACCGTGCCCAAAGCCACCGTCGCGGAGGTGCGGCGCGCATTTGCGATCGCCAAGGGGTATCGCGCCAAGCTCACGCGCTTCGAGCGCTCCGCCATCCTCCACCGCGCGACAACACTGATCCGCGCCCGCGCCGAAGCGATCTCCGATGTCATCACCGCCGAATGTGGAATCTGCAAAACGGATTCGCTCTACGAAGTGGGACGCGCATGCGAGGTCTTTACGTTCGCCGGCAATGCGGCGCTGCAAGACGATGGACAGGTCTTTTCGTGCGACCTGACGCCGCACGGCAAGTCGCGCAAGGTCTACACGCTGCGCGAGCCACTCCCCGGCGTTATCTCGGCGATCACGCCGTTCAATCATCCGCTGAACCAGGTCGCCCACAAAGTGGCTCCGGCGATCGCCACCAACAACCGGATGGTGTTGAAGCCGGCCGAGAAAACCCCGCTTTCCGCGCTACTGCTCGCCGACCTCTTGTACGAAGCCGGACTGCCCCCGGAGATGCTATCGATCGTAACCGGCGACCCGCGGGAAATCGCCGACGAAATGCTGACCAATCCCGACGTCGATCTCGTCACGTTCACTGGTGGCATACCCGTCGGCAAATACATCGCGGCCCATGCGATCTACAAGCGGCTTGTTCTGGAAATGGGGGGCAACGACCCGCTGATCATCATGGAAGACGCCGATCTGGACGAAGCCGCCGCGCTTGCGGCGGCCGGCTCTTACAAGAACTCCGGACAACGGTGCACGGCCGTCAAACGCATCCTGGTGCACAAAGCGGTTGCCGACTCTTTCGTCGAGCGGCTGGTCGCCAACACGCGCGCATGGTCGTACGGCGATCCGATGGACCGCACCGTCGACATGGGCACGCTGATCGACGAGGCGGCTGCGCGCAATTGCGCGACGCGCGTCGCGGACGCGCTCGCGCACGGTGCGCGACTCCTGGTCGGCAACGTCCGTGACGGTGCGCTGTATGCGCCGACGGTCATCGACCAGGTGCAACCTGAGATGAACGTCGTTCGCACCGAGACGTTTGGCCCGGTGTCGCCCGTCATGCGCTTCCGCGATATCGACGATGCCATTCGCATTGCGAACGGCACGGCGTATGGCCTGTCGTCGGGCGTGTGCACGAACCGTCTCGATTACATCACGCGCTTCGTCTCCGAATTAAACGTGGGTACCGTCAACGTACGTGAAGTGCCCGGGTACCGGCTCGAATCAACGCCGTTCGGCGGCATCAAGGATTCGGGCCTGGGCTACAAGGAAGGCGTACAGGAAGCGATCAAGAGTTTCACCAACGTCAAGACCTACTCGCTGCCATGGTGAAAGCGTCACGCTGATGCAAACGCTGCTCAATCTGCTCGCTGGCGTCTCGCTGCTGGTATGGGGAACGCACATCGTGCGAACCGACATCCTGCGGCTCTACGGAGGAGATTTACGGCGTGTGTTGCGCCGCAGCGTGCGCCAGCGCTTCACGGCGTTCGCCGCCGGGCTCGGCGTCACCGGATTGATCCAGAGCAGCACGGCCACCGCGCTCATCGTCGCCGCGTTTGCCGGACAGGGATTGATCGGCACGGCGCCGGCGCTCGCAGTGATGCTCGGCGCCGACGTCGGGACGTCGCTTGTCACCGTGATCCTGTCGTTCGACCTCTCGTGGCTGGCACCGCTTTTGATCTTTAGCGGAGTCACGCTCTTTCTCGCGCAACAGGCGTCCAACGTCGGGCGCTTCGGCCGCATTCTGATTGGCCTCGGCCTCATCATATTCGCGTTGCAGTGGATCTCGGTCGCCGCGAAACCGCTTGTCGAGGCGGCGGGGGTCAAGGTTATCTTCGCATCGCTGACCGGCGATATCCTGCTCGACATGCTCGTGGCGACGCTCTTCACCGTGCTGTGTTATTCGAGCCTCGCCGTCGTGCTGCTGGTGGCGACCCTTGCGTCGCTGCACATCATCGGCCTGCCCGTCGCGCTCGGTCTGGTGCTCGGCGCGAATCTGGGCAGCGGGCTCTTAGGCTTGCTCTCCACGTTGCGCTCATCGCCAGAAGCGCGTCGGGTCACGTTGGGCAATTTCATCTTCAAGCTGATCGGCTGCGTGATCGCCATTCCGCTGCTCGGGTACGTGGCCGATGGGATCGCCGCCCTCAGACTCGCCGACGCGCATGAAGTCGTGCTGTTTCATCTGACGTTCAACGTCGCCCTCGCGTTGATCTTCATTTTCTGGACCGAGTCGATCGCACGTCTCGCAGAGCGCTTGTTGCCCGCGAAGCCGATCGCTGTCGACCCGGCCCGGCCGCGCCATCTGGATTCGACGGCGCTGACCACGCCCGCGCTGGCGATTGCCAACGCGGCGCGCGAAGTCATGCGCATCGGCGACGTCATCGAGGATATGCTGACCGGCATGCTGCGCGTGCTGCATACCAACGATCGCGCGCTGGCCCAGCGGCTGCGCGGGCTGGACGACATCGTCGACGAGCTGTACACGGCAGTCAAGCTGTACCTGACGCAGGTTTCGCGCGAAGCGCTGGATGAAAAGGAGAGCCAGCGCTGGGCGGACATCGTTTCATTCACGATCAACCTGGAGCAGGTCGGCGACATCATCGAACGCGTATTGAATGATCTCGAAGAAAAGAAAATCGACAAGGGCTATAGTTTTTCCGCAGCGGGAATGGCCGAGATCTGCGATCTGCATGCGCGGCTTGTCGCCAACCTTCGCCTCGCGATGAGCGTGTTCTTGAACGGCGACCTGAAAAGCGCGCAGGAATTGCTCGGGCAAAAGGTGCTGTTTCGCGATCTCGAACGCGCGTATGCCAATTCGCACTTGCGCCGACTTGCAGGGAATACCGTGCAGAGTATTGAAACATCGTCGCTACATATTGACCTTATCTCAGACTTGAAGCGGATCAATTCGCACTTCTGCTCGATTGCCTATCCGATCCTGGAACAGGCTGGCGTGCTCGCACGGACCCGACTCAAGGAACCCGCACTCGATCTACCTGAAAACATACCCGTTCCCGAAGGCGGAGATGTTGAGAACGGCGCCGACTGGGAAAAAGGCAAGGCGCGTCCGGCTTAGTGCTCGGCGCACAGTGATGGCCCTTTCGATTTCCGACATCTGTGTCCTCTTCGCCCGCAAAAGGCGGGCGCGCGTGAGACGGCGAGGGCGTCACGCAACTGGAGCACGCGCAACGATCCGTAGCGGGCTAGTGGCAGCGCGCTGACTCGAACCAACTTGGAACTCACGCTCGGCGTCACGCTCGCCGTGCTTGGCGCGGGCTTGCTGCACGCCAGTTGGAACGCGCTGCTCAAATCGGCCGGCGGCGGCGATCCGCTGCTCGATACGGCAACCGTCGTCGCCGGAGGTACGTTCTGGTCGTTACTCGCGCTGCCTCTTGTGCCGCTGCCGTTGGCGAGCGCGTGGCCATTCGCGGCGGCATCGGCGGTTATCCATTTCGGCTATTACCTGACGCTTGCGCAGGCGTATCGCATCGGCGATCTTTCGTTCGCGTATCCGCTGATGCGCGGCACGGCACCTCTCATCGTCACCTTGCTTGGCGTGCTCTTCTTGCGCGAACTACCGTCGGCGCAGGTGATGTTCGGCATTGGATTGATCTGCGCAGGCATTGTCGGTATCGCATTCGCTCGACGTCATCGGCATCCGGCAGCCGCGGCGTGGTGGGCGTTTGCCAACGCGGCGATCATCGCCGTCTATACACTCGTCGACGGCGCTGGCGCCCGCGCGTCGGGCAACGCGGCAAGCTACGTGCTGTGGCTGACGTTCGTCGAGGGCGTCGTGTTCCTCACGTGGATTCGCGTTCGCCGCGGCTCGCCCGCAATCGCCTATATCGGCGCCCAATGGCGCCGCGGCCTCGTCTGTGGCTTGTGCAGCGTCACCGCGTACGCGATCGTGCTGTGGGCGATGACCCGCGCCCCAGTCGCGGCGGTCGCCGCATTACGCGAAACCTCGGTGCTGTTCGCGGCGCTGATCGGCGCCGTTTGGTTGAAGGAAGGGTTCGGCGGAGCTCGCATCGCGGGCGCCTGCTGCGTTGTGCTCGGCGTCGCCGCACTCAAGTTGTAGACGCGTTTCCGTCATGACTACGATTCCCTCACACGCGCAAGTGGTCATCATCGGTGGCGGCATTATCGGCGCCGCGACCGCGTATCACTTGACCCGTCTCGGCATCACCGACGTGGTGCTGCTGGAGCAGGGCCAATTGACTTGCGGCACGACATGGCACGCTGCCGGGCTCGTCGGGCAGACGCGCGCAACACGCAACGCGACGCGGATGAGCCGGTACGGCATCGAACTCTACGCGATGCTCGAGCAGGAAACTGGGCTTGCCACCGGCTGGAAGCAGTGCGGCAGCCTGAACGTCGCGAAGACGCCTGAGCGCATGCAACTGATACGCCGGCAGATGGCCCGCGCGCACGCCTTTGGCGTCGAGTTTGAGTACGTGACACCAGCGGAGGCACGCGGTATCGCGCCGATTCTATACACCGACGACCTGACCGGCGCCGTATGGATTCCCGGCGACGGCAAAGCCAACCCGACCGATCTCACGCAATCACTCGCGAAGGGCGCACGCATGCGCGGCGCGAAGTTTTACGAATCGGTGAAGGCGACCGGGGTACGGCTGACCAACGGCTTTGTTGCCGGTGTCTGCTGGCGGTCCGGCGATGCAGAGGGAACGCTTGGCTGCGAGACGATCGTCAACTGCGCTGGGCAGTGGGCGCGCGAGTTCGCGCTGACGGCCGGCGTGAACGTGCCGCTCTCATCGGCCGAGCACTTCTACATCGTCACCAAGCCCGTTCCCGGTGTATCGCCAGAGCTGCCGGTCATCCGCGATCCCGACGGCTGCATCTACTACAAAGAGGAAGTCGGCGGTCTGGTGATGGGTGGCTTCGAGCCGGTGGCGAAGCCGTGGCAGGTGCCCCGAATCCCCGATCGCTTTGAATTTCAATTGCTGCCCGAGGATTGGGATCAGTTCGAGATCCTGATGAAGAACGCGATCCACCGCACGCCGTGCCTTGAAACGGCGGAAGTCAAGATGCTGTTGAATGGCCCCGAAAGCTTCACCCTGGACGGGAACTTCATTCTGGGCGAAGCGCCGGAAGTGCGAGGTTACTTCGTGTGCGCCGGCTTCAATTCTGCGGGCATCGCCAACGCGGGCGGCGCCGGCCGCCTCGTCGCCGAGTGGATCTCCGGTGGTCAAGCACCGATCGATCTGTGGGACGTCGATATCCGCCGCTTCTCGCCGTTGCACGCAAACCGCAAACACCTGGCCGACCGCACGGTCGAAACGCTGGGTCTGCATTACGCGATGCGCTGGCCACGCGAAGAATTGCAGACGGTGCGCCCATTGCGGCGATCTCCGTTGTACGACCGGCTGCACGCGAAAGGAGCGGTATTCGGCACGAAACTCAATTGGGAGCGAGCCAACTATTTTTTGCCGGCAGGTACCGTGGAGCCCGCGTATACGCTCGGCACACCCGGCTGGCTCCCGCACGTGCTGGATGAGCAGCGCGCGTGCCGCGAAGCGGTCGTCGTGTTCGATCAGACGTCATTTTCGAAATTCGTGCTGAAAGGGCGCGATGCAATCAACGTTTTGCAGCGCCTTTGTGCCAACGACATCGACGTGCCGGTCGCGAGGATCGTCTATACGCCGATGCTGAACGAGCGTGGCGGCATCGAAACGGATCTGACGATCACGCGCCTCACGCACGACACGTTTTTCCTGCTCTCGGGCTCGGCGCAGGCCACGCGCGACGCCGCCTGGATCGAACGCCACATCGAACCCGGCGAATTTGCAGTACTGGTCGATGTCACCGGCGCGTACAGCGTGCTGTCGCTGATGGGACCGCACGCGGAAGCGCTGCTGGCGCGGCTGTCGCCCGCCGATTTATCCAGGACCGGCCTCCCTTTTGCGACGACCGGCGAAATCGATATCGGTTACACGCGTGCCCGCGCCGCGCGTATGAGCTACGTCGGCGGCCCGGGCTTTGAAATCGTCGTGCCCACGGATCAATGCGTCACGCTCTACGACACGCTGTGCAGTATTGGTCCCGAGTTCGGCTTGCAGGACGCCGGCTATTACGCGCTCGACGCGCTGCGCATCGAGGCCGGCCGCCGCGCATGGGGAACCGAGCTCTCGCCCGACGAAACGCCATGGGAAGCGGGCCTGCAAAGCTCGGTCAAGCTCGACAAGCCAGCGCCGTTCCTGGGACGCGACGCGTTGCTCCGACAGCTCGACACAGGCGTGCGCAAACGCCTGGTCACGTTTACCTTCGACGACCCCACGGCGTTTCCCTGGGGTGGCGAACCGATTCTGATCGATGGCCGCACCGTAGGTGAGCTCACATCGGCGGGATACAGCCGCAAGCTCTCCCGAGCCGTGGCGCTGGGCTACGCGCGCGGCGCGCCCGACGGCCCGCCGCTGGCTGATGCTGTCATCCTTGCTGCGCGCTACGCCGTCGATATCGCGGGTACCGTGTACACAGTGACGCCGCATCTCCGATAGGGGAAATGAGGAAAAATGAGGGAACCTGATGAATGCTTCGCACGCGGCATGGCGCCGCCGTAGAATTCCCCTCACGGCGACCGCGTTCGCGGCCCTGTTCGCGTGCGCCACCGAGAAACCGGCGATGAATCCGCACCACAACTCCGCCAAACCGCACCACACGCCGTCCGGCTTCAAGAACCACTTTGGCTCGTTCGACCTGGCGGCTCTGCCAATCGGTGCGTACGCTCCGCGTTGGTTCATGCAGACGCAGCACGTGAATTCGGTGGAGGCGGTCCAAATCCACGGCGATTTGCATGCGCGACAATCGCTCGCCGTGCATTGGGGCACGTTCGTGCTCACCGACGAACCTTTGGACGAGCCGCCACAACAATTGGCTGCGGCACTCGACGCGCAGCGCATAGCGCGCGACTCTTTCTGGGTTTTCATGCACGGCGAAACGCGCACGCTCGCGCCGGCAACGCGTGTTCGCCGAGCGGCCGATTAGAACTGAAGCTCTCGCTCATGCCGCACCGCTACTCCACCCCGCCGCAGAGGCGCGGGCGCATCCCCGGCAAAGCCGGGCCGGTTACGGGTCAGGTGCAAAGTCTTAGGCGTGGCTTGTCGATCCTCGAATGTCTTGCACGAGCCGAGGGCGGATTGACCTTGACCGACGTGGCGCAGCGGTGTTCGTTGCCGCCATCGACTGCACACCGCCTGCTCGCGACATTGCAGAAAACGGGCTACGTCTATCAGGCTGGCGATCTGGGTCTGTGGTACGTCGGTTTGCAGGCGTTTACCGTCGGCTCCAGTTTTCTCGCGAACCGCGATTTCGTGGCGCAGAGCCATGTGTCGATGCGCCGGCTGATGGAGCAGTCGGGAGAGACCGCGAACCTCGCCATTCTCGACGAGACCGAGGCGGTGTTCATCGCGCAGGTGCAATGCCGCGAAATCATGCGGCTCTTGGTCAAGCTCGGCAGTCGCGTGCCGCTGCACGCGTCAGGTGTGGGCAAAGCGATCTTCGCCGCATTGCCGGACGAGCGGATCGACGCAATTCTCAAGGTCAAGGGCTTGCCGCGGATTACCGAGAACACGATCGTCGCTCCCGAGATCATGTGGGCGAGCTTGCAGGTCGTCCGGCAGCGGGGGTGGTCGTTCGACGACGAGGAGCATGCGCTCGGAACGCGTTGCGTTGCGGCGCCCATCTATGACGAGCACGCAGAGCCGCTGGGAGCCATCTCGCTCGCGGGTCCCACGACGCGCCTCCCCGACGAACGGATCAAGCAACTGGGACCGCTCGTCGCGCACACCGCCGAGGAACTGACGCAGCGGTTGGGCGGGCGCTGGCCACATGGCCGGTAATCGGCGAGGTTCCGGCAAAGCTCGCCCGGCCAAAGCCCATCATCTGCAGCGTCCGTCGGACTACGAGCCGCGAATTGATGTGCCGTCAGGTATGGGCGTCGTGCCGCACGAGCGCGTGGCCCCAGCGCAGCAGTTTCTCGTCGGCGGTCACAAGTGCGGCGCCATGATTCAGCGCGGTGGCAGCGATGAACCGGTCCGCGGGATCCTCGGGCAGACCATCGAGATCCACGGCAAGGATGCCGGCGAGCCCGTCGATCGGCAGTTCGATGAGGCTTGCGGCCAGGAGCTGCATGCGCCACTCTTCCACCGGCGCCGGAAGCTCGAGCCTGCCGCGGCTCACGAGCAACGCGACCTCCCAGAACGTGATGGCGGCGACCGCGACACGGCCGGCAGCCCAGCGTCGATCGGAAAGCCTCGCCCGCCCGGGCGGCAACGTCACGGGCTTAAGCAACGTCGGGCCAGAACTGCAGGGAAAGCTTCTTGAGCTCCTCAAGGAAATCGCTCCCCGGGTCTCTCGCGTGGCCGTGCTATGGAATCCGGCGAGCCCGGTCGAGTCGCTTGGGTTCCCGGAAACGCTGGCAGGTGCTGCTGTAGCTGGCGTGGAGATCCAGTCGGTCGAGGTGCGCACGCCAGACGACCACCCCGCGGCCTTCGCGACTGTGACTGCGAGCCGTGCGGATGCCTTGATGGCCTTCGGAAACCCGGTCAACTTCAAGAACCGACAGCTCATTGCGGACTTTGCCTTGAAAAG
>JBPCLS010000076.1:0-3293 GCA_051003055.1 Casimicrobiaceae bacterium | reverse complement strand
TGGGATGGGTGACGAGCTCGAACACGCTGCCGGCCGTCTCGACCGCGTGCGCTGGGTACGGCCCCGGTAGTGCCAACCGGCCGCTCGCAAGCACGGCGACGGGCACGAGCGGAATCGCGGCGAGCACGGCAAAAGCCAGTGCGAAGCCGCCATGGTCGATCGAAAAACCAGCGATCAGCGGCCCCAGGAAACCCGAAATCGAGTAGCCGAGTGCCAACAGGCTGAAGTTGTGCGCGCGCGCCTGCGCATCGCCCAGTTCGCCGGTCGCGTTTTGCACGGCGACCTGGAACACCATGAACGACACGCCGACGAGCGTCGCACTGACGAAGAGTGCCGAGAGTCCCGGCAGCACAAACGGAATCGCTGCGCCGACGACGAGACCGAGCGAACCCGCAAGCATGGGCTGGCGCACGCCGACGCGATCCGAATAACGGCCTGCTGCCACGGCGCACAACATCGGCAAGAAAGCGTAGAGGGCCAGCAACACGCCGACGACCGCCGTCGACGCGCCCAGGTGCAATGCCTCGAGCGAGACGGTGATCCGATTTCCGGTGAGGACGACGTGATTGGCGATGCCCCGCGCAATCAACGCGGACAGCGTCGGGTTACCGAAGCGAGCGGCCGTCAAGGCGCGAGCCGCCCGATGCGCCATCCGGCGGAATCGCGGTGGTAAACAACACGATCGTGCAGGCGCGAACGGCGGCCTTGCCAGAACTCGAACATCGCGGGAACGACGCGATAGCCTCCCCAGTTCGGCGGACGGGGTACAGCGTCGCCGGGAAAACGTGCCGCGACCTCCGCAAAGCGCGCTTCCAGCGAGGCGCGATCGGAAATAAGCGCGCTTTGCGGCGACGCCCACGCGGAGAGGCGGGATCCGTGCGGACGACTCGCAAAATACGAGTCGGCTTCCGCCGCGTCGACCCGTTCAACCGAACCTTCGACCCGAACTTGCCGTTCGAGCTGCGGCCAGAAAAACAGCAGCGCGGCCAGCGGGCGATAGGCCAGCTCGCGGCCTTTGGGGCTCTCAAAATTCGTATAAAAAGCGAAGCCGCGCTCATCCGCGCCCTTCAGCAGCACCACGCGCGCCGACGGATGACCTTCCGCGCCGACGGTGGCGAGCGTCATCGCATTGGGTTCGGGCAGACGCGCGACAACCGCCTCGTCGAACCACTGCCCGAATTGACGGAAAGGATCGCGGTCGACGCTGCGCTCGTCGAGTTCTGCGCGGGCGTAATCGGTGCGAAGATCGGCGGGAATCGTTGCGGGAGAGATCATGCGGCTTGCTGAACGCGCGGCATTCTTGACCGGCAAGACGCGACGCACCGCTATTTTACTCCTCCGAGGGGCGAGTGAGAGAGCCGGCCGCAGGCAAAGGCGCGTAGCGCCCGTCGGCTCTCGACCGAGCAGCGCCCGACAACGCGACCTACACATCGCACCGACCCAGCGTGGAGGGCGTCCATCCAATCTCGCTACGGTTTCCGTGTCTTCCGCTAATGAACGCGTGTGACACGGTATCCCTGGCGCTCGATCAGCGCCAGCAACCCTTCGTGACCGTAGAGATGAAGCGCGCCGACCGCGACGAAGACGCGACCTTCGCGCAGCGGGAGATAGAGCCGATGCGCCATCAACAGCGACCGGTGCGCGATCAGATGCTTGTTCAGCGCCGCGAAATGCGGTGCGAGCGCCGGGTCGTCGCGACCCGGCGCATGCGCCAGCGCCGCGAGTTCTTTCAAGTCGCGCGCAAGCCATGCGGCGATCGTGCGTTCGTGATCGGCGGCGAGCGAGTCATGCCGGTCGAGCGTCCAGCGAACCAGTGCCACCTGAGTCGCCATGGGTATGGCGTCGAGCGAGGAAATTTGTTCCTGCAGCAATTCGAGACCGAGGACCCGCATCCCGCGCGCACGCGCAGCCTCGACCAGCGCCTGGTCGAGCGTAGGCGCGGGGTCATCCGAGTGCGGCTGCGCGAGCAGCAGCAACACCGCCCATGGTTTCAACTTCGCGAAGACTCGCGGCGGCGGTGCGCGCGGTCCCAACGCGGCAGCAAGGCGCTCCAGCGACACCGGATCGAAAAAATCGGCGAGCGCGCGGCCATCGTCGAACTGCGACGCGGCAAAGAATTCGGGCAATTCGACCGCAGAAACGAAAATCTCGGGCGCCAGCCGCCGAGTCGAGTCGAATGCGGTCGCAACGGCGCGAGGGATGCGCGTGACGCGCGGATCGTTCGAATGCAGCGTGCCAAATACATAGGACGGCGGCTTGCCCCGCTGCTCGATGCGAAACAGCAGACCGCGCGTATAGGGAGTCCCCGCCGTTGGCGCCGCGACTCCCGCCGCCATTGCGCACGAATCGCGCGCGCCTGCGAGCATCACAGCGCTGGCGACGATCAAGGCAAGGGCAAAGTGTCCGAAGGGGGTCATCTCGACAGTGTGGCAGCAGGGCCTAGAGTCCGGCAATGGCGTCGGTCGGGAGGCGAGTGCGCGAGTGAGCGCGGCGGGCGAAGCCAAGGCCCGCAGGGCCCGTCGCCGCGCGACCGAGCAGCGCCCGACAACTCGACCTGCACATCGCTCCGACCGGACATGGAGGGCGCGCCCGACGGGCCGAATTCACCGTCAAACCAAGGAAAGGATCGGCTTCGAGCAGCCAAGTCGTGTGAACGACGCAACACTTGCGCGCGCTGCGTTGTTTTCCTCGCGTCGACGATTCCCTTGCGCGCAAAATGCGGTATAGTCGCCGCCGATGGAGTGGAAAACCCCTTAGGCTAGGAGCAACCGCTTCAGAACGATCGGCACCGTCCGGTCGCTACAACTGACAGGAAGGAGACCCATGGCTACCGCGAAAAAAGCTGCGAAAAAATCTTCTGCAAAAAAATCCGCTGGGAAAAAAACGGCTGCGAAAAAAACCTCCAGCCAAAAGACCGCGGCCAAACGTTCCGCTGCTCCGAAGTCAAAGCCGGCCGCGAAGAAGTCCGCCGTCAAAAAACCAGCCACCAAGCGCACCCCGAATGCCGCCTTCATGAAGGCGATGATGCCTTCGTCGGCGTTGGGCGCCGTCGTCGGCAACCAGCCGATGCCGCGCACCGAAGTCACCAAGAAAATCTGGGACTACATCAAGAGGAACAAGCTGCAAGACCCGGTCAATCGCCGCCAGATCAATGCCGATGAGAAACTCCTTGCCGTGTTTGGGGGCAAGAGCAAGGTGTCGATGTTCGAGATGACCAAGCTCGTTTCGAACCACTTGAAGTAACGCTAGAGCTCCTCGCTTTTCCAAGATCGGCCGGCTCGCGCGGGTACGCG
>JBPCLS010000075.1:0-11601 GCA_051003055.1 Casimicrobiaceae bacterium | reverse complement strand
TACAAAGGCTCGGACTACATCGGTAAAGTGGGGGTCGAGCTCTCCTATGAGCGGGAACTGCACGGCACCACCGGTGTGGAGGAAGTGGAAGTCGACTCCGGCGGCCGCGCCGTGCGCACGCTGTCGCGCGCGGCTCCGTCGTCGGGAAACGATTTGCGGCTATCGCTCGACATCAAGCTGCAGGAAGTGGCGGAAGCAGCATTCGGCGATCGGCGCGGCGCGCTCGTCGCCATCGATCCGACGACCGGGGATATCCTGGCGTTCGTCTCCAAGCCAGGGTTCGATCCCAACCTGTTCGTCGACGGCATCGATCCCGCAAACTGGCAGTTGTACAACGAGTCCCCCGACAAGCCGCTGCTCAATCGACCGTTGCGCGGAGCCTATCCGCCGGGCTCGACGATCAAACCGTTTCTGGCGTTGGGCGCGTTGACCTCTGGCAAGCGTACGCCGCAACAAACCATCAGCGACCCGGGATTTTTCCAACTCGGCGGTGGGGGCCACCGCTGGCGCGACGACAAGCCGGGCGGGCATGGCTTGGTTGACATGTACAAGTCGATTGTCGTGTCCTGCGACACGTATTACTACGTTCTGGCCAGCGAAACCGATATCGACGACACGCACCGGTTCCTGTCGCAGTTGGGCTTCGGGCGCAAAAGCGATGTCGACATCGAAGGCGAATTGACGGGCGTTCTGCCTTCCCGCGAATGGAAGCGCCGTCGCGCCGGAAATCGCGAGGACGATCGCAAGTGGTATCTCGGCGACTCGATATCCGCCGGGATCGGCCAGGGCTACAACACGTTCACACCGATGCAATTGGCGCTTGCGACTGCCACGATTGCCAACGACGGCGTCGCGTTTCGCCCCCACATCGCCAAGAGTATCGTTAACACGAAGACCGGGGAGCAACGTGCGGTCGCGCCGCAGCCGACGCATACGATCGCAGCGAAGCCCGAGCACATTGCGTTCGTGAAGAACGCGCTGGTCGGAGTGAATCGCGAAGGCACCGGCGCGCGTGCCTTCGCCGGCACGAAATACGTCACCGCGGGCAAGACGGGGACGGCGCAGGTCTATTCGCTGAAAGGAGAGAAATACAACGCGGCAAAAATCGACGAACGTCTGCGCGATCACGCATGGTTCATCGCTTATGCGCCCGCGGATAAGCCGCGCATTGCGCTCGCCGTGCTGGTGGAGAACGGAGGTTTTGGCGCGCAGTCAGCGGCGCCGATTGCCCGCAAGGTGCTGGATTTCCATGTGATCGGTCGCACGGAACCGGGTGCGGCGGCGCCGGTCACGTCGCCGCGCGATCTCGACGATGCGAGCGACTGAATGAGTTTCACCGAGGTCGCCGGACGCGTGTGGGAGGTGCTCACGCGCCGGATCGACAGCTTCCTGTTCGGCTGTGCGCTGGCGTTGTTTGGCGTCGGGTTCGCGACGCTCTTTTCCGCCGCAGACCAGAGCGTTGCGCGCATGTCGAGCCAAATGATGTCCTTCGCGCTCGCGCTGGTGCTGATGTGGATCCTCGCCAACATTCCACCGCAAACGCTGGCACGTGCGGCCGTCCCGCTGTACGTGGTCGGCGTGTTGCTGCTGGTCGGCGTGGCGTTGTTCGGAGTCGTCGTCAACGGTTCGCGGCGCTGGCTGAGCGTCGGTATCGCGCGGATCCAGCCGTCCGAGCTGATGAAAATTGCGTTGCCGTTGATGCTCGCCTGGTACTTCCAGAAATTCGAGGGACGAATCAACTGGAAGGATTTTGCCGTCGCTGCCGTATTGATTGCTCTTCCCGTGTATCTGATCAAGCGGCAGCCCGACCTGGGAACCGCGCTCCTCATTGGCGCCTCAGGATTCTACGTACTGTTCCTCGCCGGCCTGTCGTGGAAGATCATCGCGGGAATGGCGGCGGTGGGTGGCGCGGCGGGTCCGTTCTTCTGGCGCCAGCTGCACGATTACCAGCGCGAGCGAATTCTGACTTTCCTCGATCCCTCGCGCGATCCGCTGGGCGCCGGTTACCACTCAACGCAGGCATCGATTGCCATTGGTTCGGGCGGCGTCATCGGCAAAGGCTGGCTCAACGGTACGCAAACGCACCTGGATTTTCTGCCCGAACGCCACACCGACTTCATTTTCGCCGTGTTCGGCGAAGAGTTCGGGCTGATTGGCGCGGCGCTGCTGCTCGTGCTCTACATGCTGCTGATTGGGCGCGCGCTGGTGATTACGGCTAACGCGTCGACGTTGTTCGCGCGGCTTCTGGCCGGCGCCGTGACGCTCATGTTCTTTACCTATGCATTCGTGAACATGGGTATGGTCAGCGGCTTGCTGCCGGTCGTCGGCGTTCCGTTGCCGCTGATGTCGTACGGCGGCACGGCGCTGGTATCGATCTTCATCGGTCTCGGAGTCCTGATGAGCGTGCAGGCGCATCGGACGCTGGTGAAGACCTAGTGGCTCCCCACCGCCGCCAGACCGCGGCGTAAACGATGATGTTGAGCACGAGGACAATGACGCCAAGCCCGAACTGCACGTGTGGCGTAAGGCCCGCCGGATAAATCAACGGCAACAGATAGTGCTCGATGAAGCCGCCGCTGTAGCCGCCTTCGCCCGCGCGCTGGCGCAAAACGTTCTCCCATGGGGTCAGCGGACAGATCGTGCTGGTGAACTCGGTGTAGGCGCCCCAAAGCGCGGCGGGCACATGCACGATCGTCCATTCCCACCGCCACAGCGCGAGGAGTCCGCCGAACAACACGAACACGATGAAGATAAAGTGCAACGCGACCAGTAGGTCGGCCAACAGGCGATGGGTCACGCGTTCGAACTACGTGCGGGCAACGCGGAAGCCGTGTAGACAGGATCCGGCTGCGAGAAAAACGAATGCAGGATGTGATAGACGGTCAGATAGTTCTTTTGCTGAAAGCTGGCATGGGAGATCCCGGGCATGACGGTGAACTGCTTGTCTGGATTGGGTAACCGAACAAAGAAATTCATCAGGTCATCGAATCCGGCGATGCCGTCGAACTCACCGCGCATGATGATCGTCGGCGCCGCAATTGCTGCGGGATCGACGATGGGCAGCTGCGAGCACATGTCGATGTACGTTCCATTCGGCATCGACGAATCCAGCGCGAGGATCGCGTCTGCAAATGCATCGACGACGCGCTTCTCCGCGCACTCGGGATGATCGCGCTCGAAAATGGAGTGGACGAACGCCCGGTCAATCGGACGGCGTTTTGCGTTTAGAAATTCCGGAAGCTTCTTGCGCCGCTGCTCCAGCGTGGGACTTCCTTCGCCGGTCCAGACGAATGCGTCGAGCGCCAGGCGCGCGACGCGATCTGGATGCCTTTGCGCGAAGAGTGCCGCACGCAAGGCGCCCGAAGAAATGCCGTAGACGGAGAAGCTCTGCACGCCGCGGGTGCGACTGATGTACTCGGTCGCCGCAGCAATGTCGTCGGCGCCGTTGGCGATATCGCAGGTAATGTCGCGTTTCTTGTCCGACCGCCCGTAGCCTTCCATATCGACGCTCCAGCACACGAACCCGCGCCGGGCAAACCAGTCCATGACCGACGAATCGGCGCGTCCGGGTACCTTCAAATCGAAGGTAGGCTGCGACGCCATCGACGAGCCATGGACAAAAAGCACCGCAGGCTTGTTGTTTGGCCGCTCGACGAATTTCTCCCAAAGAAAGAGGTGAACGTCCCCTTTCGCCGTCCAATAAGTTCCTGGGCTATGAGCCGCGTCGGTCCATCGACGGCGCCTCCCGGCGAAAAGGGCACGATGATCCGAATCGGCCGTGACGGATAGTCCTGTGCATGCAACGGACTCACGCCGACGGCACCCAAAGTGATGCCGATGGCCAGGCCCGAGCCGCGCACGAGTTTACCTGATCGATCATCCTGATCTCCAACTTGACGATGCTTTATCGCGACACTTTTGATGATGTCGATGCGGGCCGCGCCGGCCGGTCAGGGCGCGGCTTCGGCCGGTTGTTCCGACATGCTACGCCTCGCCGGAATGTTGATGCGCACGCGTTTAGGAGCAGCCGGGGGCGGGGGCGGAGGCTGGTACAACGCATGGAACTGTTGCACGAGCTTCACGTATTCCTGCGTTTCGGGAAAGGGCGGGACGCGGTTGTCGTAACGATACACGGCGTGTTCGCCGGCGTTGTACGCGGCGAGCGCAAGCGTCAAGTCGTGTGCGAAGAGCGCAAGCAAATCGCGCAGATAACGCGCGCCTACGCGTATGTTGATCGCAGGGTCGAGCAGCATACGTTCCGCCGAACGCTTTTTATCGCCGACGACGCCATAGCGCGCGCCCGTCGCAGGGATTATTTGCATTAGACCGAGCGCCCCCTTCGGCGACACGGCATCGGGCTGAAATGACGATTCGACCGCGATGACTGCCTTCACCAGCGCCGGATCGAGGTTGTTCGCTTTCGCGTGTTGCTCGATCAACGTGGCGAAGCGCTTGATGTTCGGATGATGCGTTATCCGCTGGAAGGCGCGACTCTGCTTGAATCCTTCGAATGATCGAAGATCATCGCTTTTGGCAGGTTCCCTCGGATCGAGGGTGCTGCCGCCTTTGAAAAAAAGCTGATAGCGTTCGTCGAGCTTCGTGGTCGCAAAGCGCGCAGTGCCCTGCTCGTCGATGTAGCCCCAAAGGTCGGCGCGTGCCACCCCCAGACTCATGCTCAGCGCGAGCGCCAGCATGACTGTGCGACAGGAGACCGGTAGTCTTGCGTGAGGTGCCGCCATCAAGATGACGCAGCGAGCCACAGCCATAAGCGAGGCACGCCGGTCGCGTTCGCGGTCAATGTCGAGCCAAAAGCAAAATTTCCGTCCACTTCGTTTACGACGGACGGCGCACGACGCGATTATTGCAACCGGATTTCGCCGTCGAATTTGCTGTGCAGCTTCAGTCCCGCGACTTCCAGCGTCACCACTGCCGGGAACGATTCCGTGCCCTTGATGGCCCCGTCGGCAACGGCCTTGGCGACCGCATGCTCGATTTCGCGCTGTGAATTGACGCCAACCATTTTCAAGAACTTGCGTATGCTTAAGTTGAAGACTTCTTCGTTCATGGGGATCTCCATTCATCCGGGTAAAATGGATTCAGGTCGCGGGCACGCTGTCGGCGTACGATTCCGGCAAATGATTGGGCATGCAAAATCCGAAGCCCGTTTCAAGCAAGGAAGCATCGAGAATTATCACGCCGCTTCCTGAAGTCAGCATGAGTCGTACTGCCGGAACAATCACTAAATACCTTCGACCGCGACGACATTCGAAAGTGCTGATCGCTGGCGCAGCTCCAGCAAAGGGCGGTATTCGGGCGAGTCATACCACTCGCGCAACTTTGCCATGTCGGGAAATTCGAGAATAACCAGGCGCTGTGGTATCCGGGTGCCTTCCAGAGTTTCCATTTGCCCGCCGCGCGCGAGAAAACGTCCACCGAACGCGGCAATGGTAGCGGGAACACCTTTCTTGTAGCTTTCATACGCTTCTTGATCGGTGATCTTAACGTCAGCCACAAGATACGCTTTCATAGCGCTTCCTTTCGTTTTCTCGTATGCGTTTGGGTCAAGTGGAATAGCCGTCAAGCTGTCCGCTGTGCCGCTGCGTCATCCCAGGGCGGGCCTTTCAACTCGATCGTGTTGCCCT
Source organism: Casimicrobiaceae bacterium (assembly GCA_051003055.1). Classification (GTDB taxonomy): domain Bacteria; phylum Pseudomonadota; class Gammaproteobacteria; order Burkholderiales; family Casimicrobiaceae; genus VBCG01. The sequence goes on along the minus strand of JBPCLS010000075.1, from coordinate 5,959 downwards.
CGGGATCGGAAATATAAAGCGACGGGCCCTCCCCCTCGGCTCCGTACCGTGATGCAACTTCTCCAACGGAAACGCCTATTGAGCCAAGGTGTTGCCGGATCGCCGTTTCATCGAATGGATCAACACGAAAGCAGAAATGATCGACGTTTCGCCCTGCAACACCTGGAGCCGCGCCCCCATCGCGCCCGAGCTTTCCGTCGATCGGGACAAGGTCTACCAACGATCTTCCCGCGCGAAGCTGGACCAAGCCAATCTCGTCCCGTCGCCGCTCGATCGAACACCCAAGCGCGGCGACGTAAAACTCGATCATCGTCTCCAGATCAACGACGCGCAGCACCAGGTGATCGATTTCGCGAATGTTGATCATGGCGATTTTTCAAGAGGCCGGCGTGCTTAAAACTGACAGCAGCAGCGGAGCAGAGCAATCAGCCATTGCGAATATCGACGGCAATCCAGATGATGAACGCGATTGCGGTAGCGACCCATACCATAGCCATTACCGTCGATTCGGTGTAGAGCAGCCACACGGCAGCGTTGATGCTACACAATAAGATATTCAACAATTTTAACGCGCGGACGCCCATGCGAAATCCTAGACGGCCAGCCGGCGGGCGGACGTATCGGGCGAAAAATCAAGCAGCATAGTCGGGCTCACACTTGACCTCGGTTCTCACCGAGTTCGCGATGAAGCATTGGGTGTGCGCCGAATCGTGCATCGATTCGGTCTCGCTCGTCGCGGGCAATCGGTTCCCCGCGAACGCGACTTTGGGACGCAGTGTCACGCGGGTAATCGCGGTTCGGCCCAGGGCGTCTTTGCCCATGACGCCATCGGCGTTATCGACATAGCTATCCACGCAAAAGCCGCGCTTCGCAGCGATCGATAGAAACCAGAGCATGTGGCAACTCGATAGCGACGCGACGAACGCTTCCTCCGGGTCGACTGCGTTCGTCTGCGAATAGGGCAGCGGAACAACGTGGGGAGACGACGAGGCGGGGACCTCGATGCCACCATCGAATGACCACGTATGCCCACGACTGTATCGGTTGTCGGTAAACGGCTGATTGCCGCGCCGCCAACAAATGGTGACCGTATATGCGGACATGGATATGTGATGCTTCGTAACGACGGGACTATTTTTCGAGAAGGCTTCGCTACGTCCACGCAGTTTTTCGTGCAACTGAATTCGCTGGGTCAACAAATCGGCCCTGGCCTCATCGGACGCGGGGTAACGCAGTAACTCGCAAGGTACCACTCCGCCGCCGCTGGCGTTCGGTTACCGCTTGATGTAGGGATCGGATCGCCACAGATACTCGACATCCGGCTCGTTCTCCGGTGAAGGGCTTATCCCAAACGCCACAGGCTCAAAGCTGGGATACCAGCGTCTCGACGTCTCCATCCGCGAAAAACGCGCGGATCTCAACCATCCGAGAATGCGCAGGGCCAGCGGTAAGTCATGGCTCACCATCCCAGTAGTCGAGGTTGTTGTTTGAACGCTGAATCGCATCGAACGACCTGGCATCGCCCATAGAGACCGTTGCGGAATACTTGTGCGAGTCCGGATATTCGACAATCTCGGGCGTGTCGCGTGTGCTGATCGAAAGATACTTCAACGGTGCGTCGGATGTGTTGATAATTTGATGGGGGTATTCCGGACCCGGCGGAATGAACACCACGTCGCCCGCTCGAAGCGGAAGCATCTTGCCGGAAACTCTAAGCGTTCCCGTGCCTTCGAGGATGACGAACATTTCCTCCTGCGCGTGGTGAAGGTGGTATGGGCACGCCCGCATGCCGGGCGCGACAATATCGATGCTCGCACCGAGTTTGCGCGCAGCAGTCCCGCGGGCAAGACGCGCGCAAACGCTGTCATACAAGGGCTCACGCAGTTCGCGTTCGCACTGCACCTCGTTGAAATTGCGAATCAGGAGCTTAGCCAGCATCTCAGCGTTTTCATTCATTTTAGGCTCTCCATCATCCGGGTTCGCCCGAAAATTGGGTTGCACCTTCGGGAAGGACGATCCCCGGCAGCATGCGCGACGTCCAGATATGGACAGCGGATCGGAGGTCGATTGGGTCGTCCAACGAACCGCCCTTCACGCTGACCGTCTCGGCGGCGCCGCGGCGTTGATGCCACAATCGCGATCCACACTCCGGGCAAAAGGCACAATCCAATGCGTGACCGCTGTTGGTCTTGCGTGACCAGACCTTCGGCGCGCCGCGTGTGACGCGCAAGCTCGCGCGCGGCACGATGAGCGATATCCCGAACGCGGAGGAGGCTTGCTTTTGGCATTCGCGGCAATGGCAAACATAGAGTTCCGGTACATCGCCGGACAACTCATAGCGGACTGCACCGCATTGACAGCCGCCCAAACGCAAACGTAGTGGAGCGCCATCGTTCATTCGATATCCTCCTACCAGGTCGAGCGAATCAATCCTTGTTCTCGCGGAACGATAGCCAGCGCCCGCACCAGTCCTTCGGTCCGGACTTTGGCAGTCTTGCCGACTGTCTGCGCGTAGAGCTGCCGCAAGTCTTCAATGGCCATAGGATGGAAAGCGAATTCAGCACGGCAGCATGGTTACGTTGTCTCACTCGCATAGCTCAGTTGACCGTGCACGATTCGCGCGGCAGAGGTATACGGATGCTCTTCATGCTTGGTTGGCGAAAGCAAATGGATGACGGAATAACCGCGGATCTTTAAGTAGTCAGCGATCAGCGAGCGGTGACACCGCCACCAGACGGCCTCCGAACACATCAGCGCGATACGACCCCGGCCGGTCAACGCGACGATGCGATCGACGCCTTGTCGAAACGCTTCAGTGTCCATGTAATCGGCATACGCGCGGAATGACGGATTACGCCAGGCGGTATGGGGTGAGTCTGGGCGCGGCTGGCGACGGCCACCGAGGTCGGCCAAGGCGACATAGTCCATCCCCGCTGCTGCGAGCGTATCGGTGAGTGCCGGCTGGTTATATTGCGGGTACCGGCGCGAGCCGGGAAAGCGACGCACATCCCCGACGATCGTAATCGCCGCACTTTGGAGCAGCGTGATGAATTCGCGGATCGGGCGGGTCGAATGGCCGACCGTCCACACCTGAGGATGAATATCTGACGAGACGTCTGCTCCCATGACCTGTCGGATGGCGTGCTCCGCTATTCTAAAATTATCTCAAGACCTGCGTTGAACGGCCCCAGGTAGCCTCTCATTTCTTCGGTTAAACGGAAGAATGACATAAGATACGTAGCGTGAGCGGCGAGGCCCGGCTTGCCGGGCGGCGAGCAAGCGCGAATCGCTGCTCGAGGCCGACACGCGACCCAACACATTCCGCCACTCGTACAAGAGGCCGAGGGGACGACCCCACGCTCCGTGCCGGAGGGCGGGTGCATGACCGATGTGAGTCGCCGATAACGTGCAACCAGCAAAGGAGAAAATGATGAAGCGTCGCGATTTTGTCAAGCTGTGCGGTTCGTCCCTCGCGTTGGGCGCCGCGGTCGTGCCAGGCGTGACCTCGGCCCAGGAGAAGACGGTCTGGAAAGCCTCCGACGTTCATCCGATCGGGTATCCGACGGTGGAGGCTATCCAGCGTATGGGCAAGAAGCTCGAGGCGGCGACCAACGGCCGCATCTCGATCCAGATGTTCCCGTCGATGCAACTGGGCGGTGAGAAAGAGATGATCGAACAGGCGCAGGTTGGCGCGTTGCAGATCGCACGAATCTCGGTAGGCCCCATGGGACCGATCGTGGACGACCTCAACGTATTCAACATGCCGTTCATCTTTCGCGACGAAGCGCACATGCGTAAAGTGATCGACGGCCCGATCGGCCAGGACCTGCTCGACCGCATTTCCGCAGCGCCAACGTCACGGCTGATTGTGCTCGGCTGGATGGATGCCGGCACGCGCAACGTCTACTCGAACAAGCCGGTCACCAAGCCCGCGGATCTGAAGGGTATGAAGATCCGCATGATGGGCAATCCGATCTTTGTCGAAACGATGAACGCCATGGGCGGCAACGGCGTCGCGATGGGCTTCAACGAGCTGTTCAGCGCGCTGCAGACGGGGGTGGTGGACGGCGCCGAGAACAACCCGCCCACCTTGCTCGCGCAAAACCATTACACCGTCAGCAAAGTGTATAGCCTCACCTGCCACCTGATCACTCCCGAGATTTTCGTGTTCTCCAAACGCACGTGGGACACGCTGTCCAAGGCGGACCAGGACTTGGTCCGGAAGCTCTCCCGTGAAGCACAGGTTGAGCAGCGTGAGTTGTGGGACACGATGGTCCTCGATGCCGAGGTCAAGCTCAAGGCGGCCGGCGTTCAGTTCGTCCAGGCGGACAAGCCCGCGTTCTACAAGGCCACGCAACCGATCCGCGACAAGTACGGCTCCAAGTATGCGGCGCTGTTGAAGCGCATCGAAGAGACGAAGTAACCGCCACGGCTTAAGGCGCGCGGCCGATCGCGACCGCGTGCCTTTGTTTTGCCTTAAATTGCATCGATGATCGCCAAGCAACGTTACCGGCAGGCCATGGAATGGCTCTATCTTGCCTGCATCGTGATTTCGGGCGCCGCATTGGTGGTGATCACCTTGATCATTCCGCTCGGTGTCTTCATGCGTTACGTCATGAACGACCCGCTACCCTGGCCAGAGCCAGCCTCGGTGATCATGATGGTGGTGTTCTCGTTTCTCGGGGGCGCCGCCGTTTACCGCGCAAACGTGCATATCGCGGTGGAAGCGTTGCTCAATGCCGTTAGCGCCGCCAAGCGGCGCGCCATGCTGTGGGCGGTGGACGTGTGCATGGCGGCGACCGCGCTCTTCATGCTCGGCTACGGCATTCAGTTGTGTCTCATCACTCGGTATCAGACCATCGCCGAATTTCCGTCGCTCTCCGTGGCGATCGTCTATCTGCCGATCCCCGTCGCCGGCCTGCTGACCTTGCTCTTCCTCATCGAGCGCGTCTGGGTCGGTCCGCAGCCCAAGACTTCGATCATGTACAGCGACCAGGCCGCTGAGCTCGAGTAGCCGTGGACGTCGCCATCTTGCTCGGTTCGTTCGCGATCCTGTGCGCGCTGGGTGTACCCGTCGCCTACGCCCTCGGCCTCGCCGCGCTCATTGCCGCCTTCTGGGTGGACATTCCGCTCGAAGCGGTCATGCTCAAGATTTCCGACGGCACCGACGATTTCGCACTGCTCGCCATTCCATTCTTCGTGCTTGCGGGCGCGATCATGGCCGAGGGCGGCATGGCCGTGCGCCTGATCAACCTCGCCAAGGTGTTCGTCGGTTTCATCCGCGGCGGACTGGGGCTGGTGAACATTCTCGCAAGCACGTTGTTCGGCTGCATCTCGGGCTCGTCGGTCGCCGATACCGCGTCGATCGGCTCGGTGATGATCCCGCAGATGGTGAAGGCCGGCTACCCGCGCGTGTTCGCCACCAACGTCACCATCTGCGGTTCGGTGCAGGCGCTGATGATTCCGCCTTCGCACAACGCCGTGATCTATTCGCTCGCCGCGGGCGGCACAATCTCGATTGCACACTTGTTCCTCGCCGGAATTTTTCCCGGCCTCTTGTTCGGCCTATGTCTGATCGGGCTCGTGCTCTGGATTTCGCACAAGCGGGGCTATCCCAAGGCCGAGCCAGTTCCGCTTCGCGCCGTACCGAAGATCGTATTCGATGCGCTCTGGGGTCTGGTGACCGTCTTCATCATCATGGGCGGGATCCTCTCCGGGGTGTTCACCGCGACCGAATCGGCGGCGGTGGCGTGCGTCTATGCGTTCCTGGTAACTTTTCTCGTCTACCGCGATTACAAGTGGCGCGAGTTGCCGCATCTCATTCACCGCGTCGTAAAGACCGTCGCGATGGTCATGATGCTAATCGGCTTCTCGGTCGCCTTTGGCTACATGATGGCGATCATGCAGATTCCGGCCAAGGTCACTTATTTCTTCCTGAGCATCTCCGAGAACAAGTACG
>JBPCLS010000074.1:0-3440 GCA_051003055.1 Casimicrobiaceae bacterium | reverse complement strand
GCGTTTTGGCGTCCACCTTGAGATAGACTTCTCACAGGATGCCGAACAGCTGCGGGCCCATCCGGTTCTGGTCGTCGCTGCGCCAGTCGCGCAGGAAGTAGTTGAGCCTCTTCAGCCCATCCTCGTCGTAGCGGCCGTTGCGCTTGAAGGTGACGGTGATCGAGTCGTCGCGGTGGGTGTGCTGCAGCGAGATGCTGCGGGTATCGCCGTTCGCAACCACGGTCTGCAGCGTGGTGGTGCTGACCATCAGGCCAAGCGCGGCGACGCCAACGCAGGGGACGGCACGCAGCGGACGAACGATCGATAAAGCCTGGCGCGCACAGCGTCTGGGCACGTGGGATCCCGTGTAAGCGTCGGCTCGAACTGAGCCGACCGCGGCGTGTCCCTACGCCGCGTGCGTTGTGGTTAGCGCAGTCTTGTCGGGATGGGTTAACGCGAGCTTAGCGCCGGCCCGTCCCCCCTTAGCGTTAATTGGCTAACGGGGGACTGTGGCGAAAAATAGTCCAATTGCGCCAGAGCCTTCCGGCGTGGTTAACGAATGGTAACCAAACTTAACGCGCGGTCGAGCGGCTCGCGCGGCGCTGGTTTGCCGGGACCGGCTGCTGCGGCCGGATCGGGTTCCCGAAAAGCTGGTCGAAGAAGGACTGGCCGCCGGAATAGCCGCCGCCGGGATAGTGGTCCGCGCGAACGCCCGCCGGCAGCCGCACGGCCGGCCGGCTGTAGTTCGGCTGCGAGCGCTCGACGGCCACTTCCGCCAGCCGGGGGTCCTCGCCCTTCAGGGCCACCAGCAACCGCTGGTCGCGGCCGTAGAGATCGTCGCGGATCACGAGCTTGCCGGAATCGTCCACGAAGGCGGTCTGGTAGGTGATGTGCACCGGGATCGGGGCCGGGAAGGGGATATTGCGCTCACTGTTGCCGTACATGTCGCGAAGCCGCGCTTCGGTATAGTTTTCCTTCGGCAGCGCGATCGAGAGAAGCACCTCGCCATACTTAAGCGGGTTCTCGACCCGCATGCAGCCGTGGCTGTAGGCGCGCTTGTCATGCGCGAACAGGTGCTTGTCCGGTGTATCGTGCTGGTAGACCAGGAACTTGTTGGGGAAATTGAAGCGGATGCGCCCGAGCGCGTTCTTGTCGCCCGGCGGCTGAGAGATGTGGACGCTGCCGTCGGGATTCTGCGACAGATTGAGGCCCATCCTCTTGAGCACGGTCGGGTCCTGCTGCAGGGCCGGCAGGTATTCGTTGTAGACGATCGACGGCGGCACGTTCCAGGTCGGGTTGACGGTGATGAATTTGATCGTGTCCGAGAGCAGCGGCGTCGGCGTGGCTGGCTTTCCCACGACCACCTTGGTCTGCCACACGGTCGCGCCGTTATTATAGACGCGCAGCGAGAAATCCGGGATGTTCAAGACCACGTGGGCCTTGCCGAGGTCGCGCGGCACCCAGCGCCAGCGCTCCATGTTGGCCATGATGATGTTGTCGTCGCGGTCGTGACGCTTGCCGTTGAGCGCATCGACCGTCGCGTTCGTGAGCTGGCCGTTGGCCGACAGGCCCTTGCCCTTCTGGTAGGCCGCGACCGCATCGGCCAGCGGCTTGTCGTAGAACAGGTCATCCTTCACCGGGGCGAGGCCGAGCCGCGAGCGCAGCAGCGGCACGCGCTCGTCCTGCATCAGGACGGTGTGGCCCTTCTTGTCGGTGACGAGCTTGAGCACCGGGCCGCCCGAAACCTTCTCGGGACCCGCGTCGCCCTTGCGGCCGCGTACTTCGGCGAGCTTCTTGCGCAGCGCCCGGTAGGCGGGCTGCGGCGGCTGGTAGCTGTCGAGCACCGCCGCGGCATCCTTGGCGTTGGCGAGCTTCGCCAACACGTCAACGGATTCCGGCGCAACCTGGTTGTAGGTGATGTCCGCGCTGACGCGCGAATAATGCACGCGCCCGAGCGTTGCGTGACGCGCGTAGGTCAACGCCGAAGCGGTGAGACGCATTTCGGCATCCGCCAGCCCCGCCGTATCGGCGCCGGCCTTGATCGCCGGCGTCGGATAGTCGGCCGGATCCATGGCGTCGGCATCGGCGGAATTGAGGTGCGCGATCGCTTGGCGTGCACGCTCGCTCGACGCGCCATCGGCGATCCAGAGCGGCGCATAGTCGCGCGCGGAGTAAAACGCCTCGACCGCGGTGCGGTCGGTCTTGCGGTCGATATAGCGCGTGACCTTGCCGGAGATGAGATCGCGGATCGCGTCGCGCACGGGCTGATCGGCGTGCGCAACCACCGGCGCCGGAGCGGGGGCGGCAGCGGGCGCCGCAACCGGCGCGGGCGCGGGTGCCGGGGCAACGGATGGGGCGGCGACGTCCTTGAAGGTCGACGGTGGAAGGTCGGGCGGGGCGGGCAGGTTGATGATGCTCGCCGGGCCGGTGCTCTCGGTCACCGGGCCGCCGACATCGGCCGCGGTCGGCGGCGGTACGTTGGCCGGCTCCGGCATCGGCACGAGCGCCTCGATGGCCTGCTGATCCCTCTGATTTTGGGCCCAAGCCGATGCTGCCGAGAGGCTCAGGACCAGCGCGATGGCGGTTCCGGTCAGAATGGCGTCGAAAGCCCGGCCTTGCATGAAGAAAAACCCTCGAATCCCCGCGGGAGGACGCAAACAATAACCCCAGATCCCACGCGGCCGGGGAAGCCGCGCTCTCTCCACCCTGGGGCCGACCTGACTCTAAACTTCTAACGAAATCAACTACCGACGACGCCGCTGGTTCATCACATGCGCGTAATTCGGTGCCGGTGTCACTCCGTGGCCACGTTTTCGTCCGCATCGGCGGACTTCGCGGCCCCAAGCCCGAGCTCGTCCAGTTTCCGGTAAAGCGTCGAGCGGCCGATGCGCAACCGGCGCGCGACTTCAGACATCTGCCCGCGATAGCGCGCGATCGCGAAGCGAATCACGTCGGCTTCGAGTTCTTCCAACGGCCGCACATTGCCGGCGGCATCGATGAGCGCGAGCGCGTCGGCACTCATCGGTCCGGGCGTGTCGGCGAGCGGGCTTGTGGCTGGTGCCTCATCGAGAATCATCGGTACGGCGGTGCGCTCGTTCGTGTGCTGCGGCAGTTCCTCGGCCGCGGGCGCGATCGTGGGTGCCGACACGCGCGCATGCAGCAGTTGCGGGAGTTCGCTTGCACCGATCTCATCGCCGTCGGCGAGCACCACGGCGCGGAACACCGCGTTTTCGAGCTGGCGCACATTGCCCGGCCACGGATGCGCGTTGAGCACGCTCAGTGCGTCTGCCGAAACCGCGCGGATGCGCTTGCCTTCCTCCGCGGCGAAACGGACGAGGAAGTGCCGCACCAGATCGGGAATATCCTCAGGCCGGTCGCGCAACGGCGGCACCGTGATCGGGAAGACGTGCAGCCGGTAGAACAGGTCCTCGCGGAAGCGCCCGGTTTTCACGTCCGCGATG
>JBPCLS010000073.1:0-3520 GCA_051003055.1 Casimicrobiaceae bacterium | reverse complement strand
GGGTATCCGCAAGTAATGCGACGCCATCGTGATCGGTGCGAGGACCACGCACGCGGAAGTCGCCACGTCGGACGTGGGGAAAACCGCGACTCCCGCACTCGCCGCTCTAGCGTCGCTGATTGGCGATCGCCAAGTGCGCAACATGGGTACGATCGGCGGGTCGATTGCCAATAACGATCCGGCGGCGTGCTATCCCGCGGGGGCGCTGGGACTGAACGCCACGATCGAAACCAACAAGCGTCAGCTCTCCGCCGAAGCCTTTTTCAAAGGGATGTACCAGACCGATCTCGCCGCGGACGAGCTGATCACGGCGCTTAGGTTTCCGATCCCCACAAAAGCCGCGTACGAAAAATTCCGCAATCCGGCGTCGCGTTTCGCGCTTGTCGGTGTGTTTGTCGCACAGAGCAAGCAGGGCGTGCGCGTCGCCGTCACCGGCGCCGCGGGTAGCGTATTCCGCAGTAAGCCGCTCGAAGACGCGCTCGCCAAAAACTTCACGGCCGATGCGGCGAAAGCGGTCAAGATCGATCCTTCCGGGTTGAACGGCGACCTGCATGCGTCGCCTGAATACCGCGCGCATCTCATCCCGGTGCTCGCCGCGCGCGCGGTGACGGCGTGCAAGTGACGGCGTGCCGGTGAAGGCGTGCGGGTGACCGCATTCGAGTTGTGACGGGCTAAAGCGCGGGATCTGCAGTCGCCGTGCGATGAACGATTCTTCCGTAGTCGTTTCCCCCGCGTCGGTCGACGCGACTCTTGACCTGCTGGACGGGCAAAACTACGTCGCCGACCGGCGACTTGCCACGTCGGTTTTCCGGGCGCTGAAACTCGAGCGACCGTTGTTCCTCGAGGGCGAGGCCGGTGTCGGCAAGACGGAAGTGGCGAAGGTGCTCGCCGCCGGTCTGCACAAACCGCTGGTCCGCTTGCAGTGCTACGAAGGCCTCGATACTGCCTCCGCCGTGTACGAATGGAATTATCCGCGGCAAATGATCGAGATCAGGCTGGCGGAAGCTGCCGGGGATGTCGCTCGCGATCGCCTCGCGCAAGACATCTTCACGCCGTCTTTTTTATTGAAGCGGCCGCTCTTGCAGGCCATCGATCCGGACGACGGTGTCGCGCCGGTGCTGTTGATCGATGAGCTCGACCGCGCGGACGAGCCGTTCGAGGCGTATCTGCTCGAAGTGCTTTCCGATTTCCAGATCACGATTCCCGAAATCGGACCGGTGCGCGCCGCGACGCCGCCGATCGTCGTCATTACGTCGAATCGCACGCGCGAGATTCACGATGCGATCAAACGGCGTTGCCTGTATCACTGGGTCGATTACCCGGACGCGCCGGCCGAGCTTGCGATCCTGCGTCGCAAATGTCCGCATGCGCCGGAGACGCTCGCGCGCCAGATCGTCGCGTTCACGCAGCGGCTCCGTGCGCTGGACCTGTTCAAAGCGCCAGGTGTGGCGGAGACTTTGGATTGGGTAGAAGCGCTGCTCGCGCTCGACCGCCTCGTGCTCGATCCGCACACCGTCGCCGATACACTGGGTGTTCTGCTCAAATATCAGGACGACGTCGGCGCCATTTCGCCAGACGTCGCCTCAAGGCTCATCGCCGAGGCGCGGGCCGAAGGCGTTACGCCATGACGTTGCACGCAACCTCGCTACTCGCAACCGCGCTACCCAGGGGCAGGCTGCCCGAAAACATTCTGCACTTCGTGCGCATGCTACGCGCTGCCGGACTGCCGGTGGGCCCGGCGAAGGTGATCGATGCCATCGCGGCGGTAGGAACGGTCGGTGTCGCGCACCGGTCTGACTTTCGCGCGGCGCTCGCAACGGTGCTCGTGTCGCGGCACGAGCACCTGCCGCTGTTCGAGCAGGCGTTCGACCTGTTCTGGCGCAATCCGAAGCTGCTCGCAAAAATGGTCGCCGCATTGCTGCCGCGTGTATATGGCCGCATGCCCCAGGAGCCAGGGCCGGAAATCCCTGCGCGGCTCGCGCAGGCGATGTTCCCGCCTCCGCGTTTGCCGGAACACAAAGAGGACGACGAGATCGAGCTCGACGCGGCGCTGACCTTTTCGCCGCGCGAAATCCTGCAGCGCAAGGATTTCGCGACGATGACGACGGAGGAGCTGGCGCAGGCAAAGGCAATGCTCGCACGTCTGCAGTTGCCGTTGGCCACGCGGCCGGTGCGGCGCACGCGGTCCGCACCGCGCGGGCATGCGGTGGACCTGCGGGAGACGCTGCGCCGGATGACCGGTGCCACCGGCGCGGGCACGCCGCTTGCGTTCCGCACGCACGTGCGCCGTCCGCCGCCGCTCGTCGTGCTGTGCGACATATCGGGATCGATGGACCGCTACGCTCGGATGCTTCTGCATTTCCTGCATGCCATCGCCAACGACCGGCAGCGCGTCCATACGCTGGTATTCGGAACGCGACTCACGAATATCACGCGCCACTTAAAGCACCGTGACGTCGACGTGGCGCTGGCGCGCGTCACGGCATGTGTACAGGATTGGGCGGGCGGGACGCGAATCGGCGGATGCCTTGCGGAATTCAACCGCCGCTGGTCGCGGCGATTGCTCGCGCAGAATGCGGTCGTGCTGCTGATCAGCGACGGCCTCGATGCGGAAGGCGGCGAAGGGCTCGTGTTCGAGGCCGAGCGCCTGGCGAAATCATGCTCACGGCTGGTATGGGTCAACCCGTTGCTGCGCTACGCAGGGTTCGAGCCGCGGCCAGCGGGAATCCGCGCACTATTGCCGCACGTCGATGATTTCCTGCCCGTGCATAATCTGGCGAGCTTGCAGGATCTCGCGTTAGCGCTGACGCGGCACAGCACTCGCGCCGGCCGCGTGCTACGACGTGCGGCATGAAGCAAAGGACCAATCGACCATGGAGATGACCAACACTCGCCTCGTGCCCGCGCCGGTGGCCACGGTGTGGGAAGCGCTCAACGACACCGAGACGTTGAAGGCCTGCGTTCCCGGCTGCGAATCGCTCGAAAAAGTGAGCGACGACGAGTGGCGGGCGGCGCTCACCGCGAGAGTCGGTCCGGTATCCGCGAAATTCAACGGCACGATGCGGTTGATCGATGCAACGCCTCCGACCGGTTACACACTGCAGTTCGAAGGCACGGGAGGCCCGGCCGGTTTTGCGAAGGGCGAGGCGAGGGTGACGCTCGCGCCTGCGGACGGCAACCAGACGTCGCTCAACTATGCCGTCAAAGCGAACGTCGGCGGCAAGCTCGCGCAAATTGGGTCGCGGTTGATCGACGGCGCAGCGGCAAAGCTCGCCGATGATTTCTTCACCTGCTTCACGGCCAAAGTGGCAGCACCGCCGGGCGCCGCGATCGCTGCTCCCGAAGTCGCAACCGTCGTGTCGCGCAACGCGCGGCGGCCTAAGGTTCCGATCGGGCGCGCAATCGCGGCGGCCATTGTCGCCATCATGGCAACCTATTGGCTGTGGCAGTCTGGGCGCCTTGGCTAACGTTTTAGGAACATTATGGACAGCGTCGATCTCGAAGTTTTGAAGCGCAGCGC
>JBPCLS010000072.1:0-7291 GCA_051003055.1 Casimicrobiaceae bacterium | reverse complement strand
TCGCTCATCAAGGGTAAGAAGGTGACGATCGTCGGCTACGGTTCGCAAGGTCACGCGCATGCGCAGAACTTGAACGACTCCGGCGTCAAGGTCATGGTCGCGTTGCGCCGCGATGGCGCGTCGTGGGCCAAGGCAAAACGGGCGGGGCTCAAAGTCGGCGAGGTCGGCGCGGCCGTGAAGGGCGCCGACGTGGTGATGATGCTGATGCCCGACGAGCATATCGCGGCTGTGTACAAGAATGACGTCGAGCCCAACATCAAGAAAGGCGCAACACTCGCGTTTGCGCATGGCTTCAATATTCACTACGGGCAGGTCGCGCCGCGCGCCGATCTTGACGTCGTGATGATCGCGCCCAAGGCTCCCGGGCATACGGTGCGTTCCACGTATGTGGCCGGGGGCGGCGTGCCAATGCTGATCGCCGTGCACCAGGACGCGTCGAAGAAAGCGCGCGACGTGGCGTTATCGTATGCGGCTGCGATCGGAGGGACGCGCGCCGGCGTCATCGAGACCAATTTTCGCGAGGAGACCGAGACCGATCTCTTTGGCGAGCAGGCTGTGCTATGCGGCGGTTGCGTCGAACTCATCAAGGCTGGTTTTGATACGCTGGTCGAAGCCGGCTACGCGCCCGAGATGGCATATTTCGAATGCCTGCACGAGTTAAAGCTGATCGTCGATCTTGTCTACGAAGGCGGGATCGGCAACATGAATTACTCGATTTCGAACAATGCCGAGTATGGGGAATACGTGACGGGGCCGAAAATCATCACCGCCGCCACGCGGACGGCAATGAAGGAGGCGCTGACGCGCATCCAAACCGGCGAATACGCGAAGGATTTCATCCTCGAGAATCGCGCCGGCGCGCCGACGCTCCTGTCCCGGCGCAGGCTTACGGCGCAATTGCCCGTGGAGCAGGTGGGTGAAAAACTGCGCTCGATGATGCCGTGGATCGCCAAGAACAAGCTCGTCGATCAATCGAAAAACTAGCGCGCGATCCGCGTGCCGCGACTGCCAATCCGGCTACGCTGGGGGTCGGACTGACGTCCCGCCGGCAGGGCTCGACATTGTGGCGATGAAATGAACAATTCCTATCCGCATCCGATCATCGCCCGCGAAGGCTGGGCGTTCATTGCGTTTGCCGTCCTCGTGTCGGTGGTCGTCACGGCGCTCGGCTGGTTCGTATTCGCGGCGCTTGCTTGGGGCGTCACGCTGTTCATCGTGCAGTTCTTTCGCGATCCAGCGCGGGTCATTCCGCAGCAACCGATGGCGGTGCTAGCGCCGGCCGATGGGAAGGTCGTCAAAGTGGAAATCGCGCGCGACTCGTATCTCGACCGAGATGCGCTCAAGATCAGCGTATTCATGAACGTGTTCAACGTGCACTCCAACCGTAGCCCGGTCGACGGTACGGTGGTGAACCGCTGGTATCACCCCGGCAGCTTCGTCAATGCGTCGCTCGATAAGTCGTCGCTTGAGAACGAGCGGAATGCCCTACACCTGCGCACGCCGTCCGGGCAGGATGTCACTTGCGTGCAAATCGCCGGCCTGATTGCCCGGCGCATTGTGTGTTATGTCGACGCTGGCGCAACCCTTCACCGCGGGCAGAGGTACGGTTTCATCCGCTTTGGCTCGCGCGTCGACGTGTATGTGGATTCGGCCGCGGAGCCTAGAGTCGCCGTGGGCGATACCGCTGTAGCCTCCGAGACCGTTCTGGCGGAATTGCCTTAAGAGCGCTCTTTAGCGCCCGGCGCCGTTGTCCGGGCCACGGCTTGCTGCTAGTGTGCTGTCCCAGGGAAAGCACTTAGGTTACGAACCGTCGATGGACGACTACGCCACCCAGCGAGCGCTGCGCAAGAATCGCCTGCGCCGCCGCGGTATCTATCTGTTGCCCAACTTGTTCACCACCGTGAACCTGTTCGCCGGGTTCTATGCCGTGGTGCAGGCGATGAATTTCAATTTCGATCAGGCGGCGATCGCCATCTTCGTCGCCATGTTGCTCGACACCGTCGACGGCCGTGTGGCGCGCATGACCAAGACGCAAAGCGCGTTCGGAGCGGAATACGACAGCCTCGCCGATATGGTTTCGTTCGGCGCCGCGCCGGCGCTCGTCATGTACGAGTGGGTGCTGCAGGACATGGACAAGCTGGGATGGGTCGCCGCGTTCGTCTTTTGCGCCGGCGCGGCGCTTCGGCTCGCGCGCTTCAACACCATGCTCGACGTTGCCGATAAACGCTGGTTCACCGGGTTGCCGAGCCCCGCGGCTGCGGCGCTTGTCGCGGGTTGCGTTTGGATCGTCGACGATAATGGCATCGACCCGCAGACTATTCGTTGGTGGGCGTGGTTTGTCACGTTGTTTGCAGGCCTGACGATGGTCAGCAACTTGAAATACTGGAGCTTCAAGGCGATCAACCTGCGCCGGAGCGTGCCGTTTCTGGCCGTTTTCCTGATCGTGCTCTTCATCGCACTGCTGTCGTATCAGCCCGCGATCGTGCTGTTCGCGGGCTTTGTCGCCTACGCAGTTTCGGGCTACGTGGTATCGGCGTGGCTGCTGCTGCGTCGCCGTCGCGCCGGGACGACAAGCTAAGCTGGTTCGAGCCGCCGGGCCGGTCAGAATATCCGTGGGCCTTGCGGCAGTCGCAGAATTCGGTTAACGTCAGCGAAATGAGCAGCCTTGCACTCTCCGCCGCCGGCTTCCGGATGCCCTTTGCATCTCCGTGCGCGCCCGTTCTGGGCGGCGTGCTGCGTCTGCTGCGCCTCGCGCGCAGATAACCTACCTCCCTCTTGTTAGCTGTGCACGCGTCCTCCCGAAAGCCGGAGGGCGATTCGGTATACATGAATACCGGCACGAGGACCGCCTTATGAAACCCGATCCGTCCCGCAAGTACCGCGCGTTTCCACCAATCGATTTGCCGCATCGGCGATGGCCCGTCAATACGATCAAGCGCGCACCGACGTGGTGCAGCGTGGACCTGCGCGATGGCAATCAGGCGCTGATCGAGCCGATGGACGCCGAGCGCAAACTGCGCATGTTCCGGCTGCTGGTGCAGATGGGTTACAAGGAAATCGAGATCGGATTTCCCGCGGCGTCGCAGACGGAATTCGATTTCGTCCGCAGGTTGGTCGACGAAAACTTGATTCCCGATGATGTGACGGTGCAGGTGCTGACGCAGGCGCGCGAACCGCTGATCCGACGCACATTCGAGTCGCTCGCCGGCGCCAAGCGTGGAATCATGCATCTGTACAACTCGACTTCGACGACGCAACGGCGCGTCGTATTCGGCCTCGATCGTGACGGCGTTCGCGACATCGCGGTCACCGGCGCGAGCATTGTCCGCGACTGCGCCGCAGCGCAGCCCGACACCGACTGGTACTTCGAATATTCGCCGGAGAGTTTCACCGGCACCGAGCTCGATTTCGCCGCGGATGTGTGCAACGCGGTCATCGATGTCTGGCGCCCACTGCCCACGCACCGGATGATCGTCAACCTGCCTGCGACGGTTGAAATGGCTACGCCGAATATCTATGCGGACCAGATCGAATGGATGTCGTCGCATCTGGATCGGCGGGATAGCGTCGTGCTATCGATCCACCCGCACAACGACCGCGGTTGCGGCGTGGCGGCGGCCGAACTCGCGTTGATGGCAGGCGCCCAGCGGGTCGAGGGGTGTCTGTTCGGCAACGGCGAGCGGACCGGCAACGTATGCCTGGTGACGCTCGGCCTCAATCTCTACACGCAGGGGATCGATCCGGGCATCGATTTTTCCGACATCAACCGAATCATCCGGACCGTGGAATACTGCAATCAACTGCCCGTTCACCCGCGCCACCCGTATGGCGGAGACCTCGTGTTTACCGCGTTTTCCGGTTCGCATCAGGATGCGATCAAAAAGGGGCTGGCCGCGCGAACCGTCGACTTGCAACGCGGTGAAGCAATGTGGGATGTCCCGTATCTGCCGATCGACCCGATCGATCTCGGGCGTACCTACGACGCCGTCATTCGCGTCAACAGCCAGTCAGGCAAAGGGGGCATCGCGTATCTGCTCGAGCGCGACTATGGACTCTCGCTTCCGCGCTTGTTGCAGATCGAATTCAGTCAGGCGATCCAGCAGATCACCGACTCTACCGGCAAGGAGTTGTCGTCGGCGGAGATTCGCGCCGCGTTCGACCGTGAATACCTGGCTGCTACCGAGCCGGTGTCTTATGTCGATCATCTCTCTCAGCATGGTGTCGGCGGCGGAACGACGGAGCACGTGACCGCGCGCCTCCTCATCGCGGGCGTTGAGACCGTCCTGACCGGCGCCGGCAACGGTCCGGTCGACGCGTTCGTCCACTCCTTGCGCAGTCATGCCGGATTCGACATTCACGTGCTCAATTATCATGAGCATGCCGTCGGAAGCGGCGAGGATGCGACAGCGGTCGCGTACGTACAACTGCGTATCGGCAGCGACCGCAATGTCTACGGCGTGGGGCTTGATCCGAACATCGTCACCGCAACGCTGCGCGCTGTGGTCAGTGCGATCAATCGCGGTCTTGCATGCGGTTGGCTTGCGCTGCCGCGCGACCAGCGCGTGATGTACGCTTAAATTCTCTTGCGTCGGGCACAGCGTATAGATTGATCCCGAATGAGCCGGCGCGGCTCGAGCTCGTCGCGCTCGACGCCATACGAATCGAGTCGCTTCTAGCGCGCGATCGCGGGCTCGTCGCGCGTACGTGCGGATTTCGCTATTCGGACGATTGGCGCGACGCCGAATGGTGGTTGCGCATGCGGCGCGACTGCTTGCTTGCCGATCCCGAGTTCGCGCCATGGGCGCCGCGGGCGCTCGCGTTGCGCGGGACCGGCGAATCCGTCGGCCACCTGAATTTTCACGCGCCGCCGGGTCCTCCCCATCTCGTTTCATATTTGTCCGCCTGCTGGCCAATCGTTAATCGCGTCGGCATACCGTGACACATCCTCTGCGATACCGACGTATTCGCGTAAAATGAATCGATGAAAACAATCTTCATGATTGCATCCATGTGCAGCGAGATTTGCCCGGCGTTGTGCGCGTCGCCACCGCTTGAAGGAGTGCTATGAGCGCTCCGGCGTACAGTCCCGGCATTGCAATCACCGGGCGCATTCCGGCTGACTACGCGCAGATTTTGACGCCAGCGGCCATGGACTTCGCGGCCAAGCTGCAGCGCGCGTTCGGCGACCGCCGCACCGAGCTTCTCGCGCGCCGCACGCGCCGGCAAGCCGATCTTGATGCCGGCCGGATGCCCGAGTTCCTGCCCGAGACGCGCGCGGTGCGTGAAGGCGATTGGACGTGCGTCCCGGCTCCCGCCGACATCCAGGATCGACGAGTCGAGATCACCGGCCCCGTCGACCGCAAGATGATTATCAACGCGTTCAATTCCGGCGCGAACGTGTTCATGGCCGACTTCGAGGACGCGAACACGCCCAGGTGGGACAACAACATTCAAGGACAAATCAATCTCGTCGATGCAATCCGTCGCAGGATCGATTACGTTTCGCCGGAAGGCAAGGCGTATCGACTGAAGGACGATGTTGCGACGCTGTTTGTCCGGCCGCGCGGATGGCACTTGCCCGAGAAGCACGTGGCAATCGATGGCCACCCGATCTCCGGCGGCATATTCGACTTCGCCCTCTATTTTTTCCACAACGCCAAGGAACTTCGCGCGCGCGGCAGCGGACCGTACTTCTATTTGCCGAAGCTCGAAAGCCATCTCGAAGCGCGGCTGTGGAACGACATTTTCGTGATGGCACAGGACGAGCTCGGCGTTCCACGCGGCACGATCAAAGCGACGGTGCTGATCGAGACGCTGCTTGCGGCCTTTGAAATGGACGAAATGTTGTTCGAACTACGCGAACATTCAGCGGGTTTGAACTGTGGCCGTTGGGATTACATCTTCTCCTGCATCAAAAAGTTGCGGAACAATCACGATTTTTGTCTGGCCGACCGCGCGCTTCTAACGATGACGACGCATTTCATGAAGAGCTACGCGGAGCTGTGCATCAAGATCTGTCACCGGCGCAATACGCACGCGATGGGCGGCATGGCGGCGCAAATCCCGGTCAAGAATGATGAAGCCGCCAACGCCGAAGCGTTCGCCAAAGTGAAGAGCGACAAGGAGCGTGAAGCGACGATTGGCCATGACGGGACTTGGGTCGCGCATCCGGCGCTCGTCCCGGTCGCGCGCGAAGCGTTCGATCGCCTGGTGCCGGGCACGAACCAGATCGCGTCGAAAAAGTGCGCCGATGTGCCGGTGACTGCTGCTGACCTTGTCCGATTCGAGCCGGAGCAGCCGATCACGGAAAAGGGGTTGCGGCTCAACATCAACGTTGCCATCCAGTACATCGGCGCATGGCTGGCGGGGCAGGGTGCGGTGCCCATTTTCAATCTGATGGAGGATGCCGCCACCGCGGAAATCTCGCGTTCGCAGGTGTGGCAGTGGATCCGCTCGCCGAAAGGGCATCTCGACGATGGCCGCAAGGTCACCAAAGAGATGGTCGCAGGCATGCTTCCCGAGGAAATGCGCAAGATTCGCGAGCTGCTTGGCGCTGCGTTCGTTTCAGGCAATTACGCCGACGCGGCGGAAATTTTCGCCGACCTCGTCAACAACGACACGTTCGTGGAATTTCTGACGCTGCCAGCATACGATCGGATCGACTGACGGGGGTAAGAGCGGGCGTCGCGTCCTAAAGTCCGTGGTCCTTTTCTTCCTTGCTCCGCCCGTTCACCATTAGCTGCAGTTATCATGTGGATTGGCACAATCAATTGGACATATGATGTTGTCCCGATGAAACTTGCCTTATCGCCGGGGCGCAATGCCGACCGTCGAATTCCCGTTTTGCGCTTTTTGCACAAAGGCGGAGCGGACCACGCAGGCGTCATTAGAAGGAGATGGACGATGAACAACCTGAAAGGCACGAAGACCCACGACAATCTGAAGGCCGCTTTTGCCGGCGAGTCGCAAGCCAACCGCCGCTATCTCTACTTCGCCAACAAGGCCGACGTCGAGGGCCAGAACGATGTCTCCGCGCTGTTCCGCTCGACTGCGGAAGGCGAGACCGGCCATGCGCATGGCCATCTTGATTACCTTGCCCAAGTCGGCGATCCCGCCACTGATCTTCCGATCGGTTCGAGCCGCGAGAATTTGAAGGCCGCGGTTGCTGGGGAAACGTACGAGTACACCGACATGTATCCGGGCATGGCCAAGGCCGCGCGCGACGAAGGCTTCGAGGAAATCGGCGACTGGTTCGAGACGCTCGCGAAAGCGGAACGCTCGCATGCGAACC
>JBPCLS010000071.1:0-6317 GCA_051003055.1 Casimicrobiaceae bacterium | reverse complement strand
CTCTCGCCCGATATCTGGAGACCGATCCGGCGATCGAGTACGCCGAGCCCGATCTGCTGAAGCATCCCTCGTTGGTCCCCAGCGATGCCTCGTTCGCGAGTCAGTGGCATTACTTGAGCCCCACCGCAGAGCCAGGCGGAACCAATCTGCCTTCTGCGTGGGACATTACGACCGGAGCGATAGGAATTGTTACCGCGGTGCTTGATACCGGCCACCTGCCGGCGCATCCGGATCTCGCCGGCCGCTTCGTCGTCGGCTACGACTTCATCGGCGATGTGCAGGTCGCCAACGACGGCGGCGGACGCGACGCCGACCCAACGGATCCCGGCGACTGGATCACCAGCGCCGAGAACGCATCGGGGTATTTCGAGGGCTGTGGTGCGCGCAACAGCTCTTTCCATGGTTCGCACGTAGCAGGAACGATCGGCGCGGCGTCCAACAATGGCAGCGGTATCGCTGGTGTGAATTGGATCAGCAGGATCCTGCCCGTCCGGGTCCTCGGCAAGTGCGGCGGCTACACATCGGATATCGCAGATGCAATTCGCTGGTCAGTGGGGATTGCCGTGCCCGGCGTACCGGCAAACACGAATCCCGCGCGCGTCCTGAACCTGAGCTTTGGCGGTTACGCGTGTGACGGCAACGGCCAGAACTGCGCGTGCGACGTCACGTCCCAGAACGCGATCAACGCGGCGATCAACGCCGGGGCGGCGGTGGTCGTCGCCGCGGGCAACAGCAACGCATCGGCATCGGAAGGGTCCCCCGCGAACTGCAATGGCGTCATCACGGTCGCGGCAACCGGCCGCTCCGGGCAACGGGCGTCATACAGCAATTACGGCGCGTTGGTGGAAATCTCGGCACCGGGCGGCAGCGATGGCAGTGGCGTTTTGTCCACGCTGAACAGCGGGGCCACCTCGCCCGATTCCGGGGGTTACACCTACGCCTGGTATCAGGGAACGAGCATGGCGACTCCGCACGTCGCGGGCATCGCTTCGCTGATGCTGTCGGCCAACCCGTCGCTGACTCCTTCGCAGATTTTGGCGATGATTCAGGGCACGGCCCGCGCATTCCCCATAGGCACCGGGCGAGATTGCACAACTGCTCTTTGTGGCGCCGGAATCATCGACGCCGCCGCCGCGGTTCTTGCTGCAGCTAATGCCGCGGCCGGACCAACCACGACGACGCTGACAAGTTCTGCCAACCCGGCTACCAGTGGCGTGAGCGTTGCCTTCACTGCAACCGTGACGGGTACGGTTCCATCCGGTACGGTCAATTTCGCCGTTGGTGGGACTTCGATCGCGGGCTGCAACGCAGTGGCCTTGACGGGCACCGGCAACACGAAGACTGCGGGCTGCAGCACGAATGCCCTGCTGGTGGGCAGCCACAGCATCGTCGCGAACTATAGTGGCGACGCTGCGAATGCCGCCTCGGCCAGTACGCCTCTCGCACAGGCGATCGACGCTCCCCCGTCGGCGGGTAGCAACGTGGCGCTGGCCAGCGTGGGCGCGGTGGCGTCCGCATCGAGCACCTATGCCGGCGGGTACCCGGTGGCCGCGATCAACAATAACGAGCGCGCAGGTGCCGGATGGGGTAATGGCGGCGGCTGGAATGACGCAACCGGCGGCGCCTTCCCGGATTGGGTCCAGATCAACTTCAACGGCACCAAAACCATCGATCGGGTCGTCGTCTATACCGTACAGGACAACTACACCAGCCCGATCGAACCCAGCGATACATTGACCTTCTCCGCCTATGGGGTGACCGACTTCATGCTCCAAGCGTGGAACGGATCCGCCTGGGTTCTCTTCGCCACGGTCACCGGCAACAACCTGGTCCAGCGCACCGTCACCTTCCCGGCCGTCACCACCGACCGCATCCGCGTCCACATCACCAATTCCCGCGATGGCTACTCCCGCATCACCGAAATCGCGGCGTGGGGAAACTAAGAAAACTCTGCCCCTAATGCAATTGATGAAGGTGCAAACAAAAATTTCGCGCTGAATTTTGCGGGAATCGCTGTCGCCTGTTCCACACGGATTGCGCTGAAATCACCGGTTACGGCCAAAGAAGACGAAAAAAAACCCCGCCGAAGCGGGGCTTTAGAGGCTGTATCAATCAGGAGGAGGATCGACACAGAAAGGGCGTCATCCACGCAGGATCCCCGTCACCGCGACGCGCATTACGCGGCCTTGCGATTCTTGGTGGCTTTGGCGGCAACAGCGCGGACGTTGGCGTCCGTCATATTGACCACCTGCTTGCTCGCATTTTGAAACTGATCGAACGCGGCAGTCGTCGCAGCGATCGTCGATTTGAACGCGTTGACGGCGACGTCAGATCCCGTCGGCGCAGATTTGCTGGCATGATCGACCCACGCGGTTATCCCTTTGGTGTACGTCGCGAACGCCTGTTCGGCGAACGCCGAATATTCCGCCTGAGCTTCAGCGGCGATTTCGTACAGGTCGCGCGAATACCCGACTGCGTGCTGGACCTGCGCTTCGGCGAACTTCGTGCGCAGAACGGCCAGGTCTTGCACATCTTTCACCGATGCCACAGCTTGCGCGCCTTCGACACCTTGCGCGAGCGCGGTCTTGGCGGCGGTAAGATTGAAGGTTACGAGCTTTTCGGCGTTCTCAAGCGAGAGCGCGGCGAATTTGATCGCTTGCGCAACGTTGACTTTGCTGAATTCAGCGATTTGTTCCGATGCGTTGTACATGACTCTATCCTTAAAATGGTTGATCGAACGGTCCGACTTAGTGATCCCACGGCTCGCAATCGTGCTCTGGGCGCAACGCGCTCTGTGGGTCATTTGAGCGGCCCGGATCATTCCTGTGGAACCGCTCCGCGGCACTAAATGCTGCACCGCACAATTCGTATTATGGAGCGCCCCAGCGCCTTCGTCAACAGGTTTTTGGTGCACTGCACCAAAATTAATTACAACGGGGGTACAAAGTCAAATCTAGTCAAATCATAGAGTTATAATCGGCATCCCTTTTCCGGAGATCGTTAATGGCCGATCCGGTCCGAATGATCAAGAAATATCCCAACCGGCGGCTGTACGACACCGCCAATAGCGGCTATATCACGCTGGTGGATGTCAAGCAGATGGTGCTCGACAACGTCGTCTTCCAGGTCGTCGACGCCAAATCCGGTGAGGATTTGACGCGCAGCATCTTGCTGCAGATCATCCTCGACGAAGAATCAGGCGGAGTGCCGATGTGGAGCTCCGAGATGCTGGCGCAGATGATCCGGTTCTACGGCAGCGCGCAGCAGACGATCATGGGCCAGTACATCGAGCAGAACGTAAAGGCGTTCATGACGATCCAGAAGAAGCTGCAGGATCAGGCGAAGCAGGTCTATGGCGACAAGATGCTGCTCACGCCGGACCTGTGGAAGCAGTTCATGCAGATGCAGGCGCCGGCGATGCAAGGGATGCTCGGCAACTACCTCGAGCAAAGTGCCAAGGTGTTCATGGATATGCAGCAACGGATGCAGGATCAAGCGCGCGGCATGTTCACGGCGTTCCCGTTTCCCGACTACGGTGCGGGGCAATCACCGCCCGATGACGAAAAAAAGCGGTAGAGCTCTGGACGCGGCGCAGCATCGAAGACGTTGTGCGCACGTTTGCTGCGTCGCGTCGTAACGATTGAACATGACCGCCGTCGCCCCCAGGCGCCCGCCGCCGCGCGCTCCGAACGATGCCCCGCGCATCGGCTTTGTGTCGCTCGGTTGCCCGAAAGCGCTCGTTGATTCCGAGCAGATCCTGACGCAGCTCCGCGCGGAAGGCTACGCAATCGCCGCAACCTACGCCGGCGCCGATCTAGTCGTCGTCAATACGTGCGGCTTCATCGATGCGGCGGTCGCGGAGTCGCTGGACGCCATCGGCGAGGCGCTGAACGCAAACGGCAAGGTGATCGTCACCGGGTGCCTGGGCGCGAAAAATGGCGGCGCCTTCGTGCGCGAGGCGCATCCGAATGTGCTGGCCGTAACGGGCCCCCACGCAACGCAGGAAGTGTTAGGCGCCGTGCATGCGTACCTGCCGCGACCGCACGACCCGTTCGTCGACCTCGTGCCGGCGCAGGGCATCAAGCTGACGCCGACGCATTACGCCTATCTGAAGATCAGCGAGGGCTGCAACCATCGGTGCACGTTCTGCATCATTCCATCGCTGCGCGGCGATCTCGTCAGCCGTCCGATCGGAGACGTTCTCGGCGAAGCCGAGCGGCTGCAACGCGCCGGCGTCAAGGAGATCCTGATCGTCTCGCAGGACACCAGCGCGTACGGCGTGGACGTGAAGTATCGCTTGGGCTTTTGGCAGGGCCGGCCGCTCAAAACGCGGATGCTGGAGCTTGCGCAAGCGCTGGGGGAGATGGACGTGTGGGTGCGCTTGCACTACGTCTATCCGTACCCGCACGTGGACGACGTGATCCCGCTGATGGCCGCAGGCAAGCTGCTGCCCTATCTCGACGTGCCGTTTCAGCACGCGAGCCCGCGCATTCTCAAACTGATGAAACGCCCGGCCAATGCCGAGAACACGCTGGCGCGGATCAAGCGTTGGCGCGCAATCTGCCCGGAGATCACGATCCGTTCGACATTCATCGTTGGCTTTCCTGGCGAGACCGAAGCCGAATTCTCCGAACTGCTCGCGTTTCTCGAAGAGGCGGAACTTGACCGCGTCGGGTGTTTTGCCTACTCGCCAGTCGACGGAGCGGCTGCCAACGCGTTGCCGGATCCGTTACCGCAGGAGGTGCGTGAAGAACGGCGAGCGCGCTTCATGCAGACTCAGGCCGGCATCAGCGCCCGCCGTCTGCGGGCGAAGATCGGAACCACGCTGGACGTGCTCGTCGACGCCGTGCAGCACGGCGCGGCGATCGCACGGTCATCGGCCGACGCCCCCGAGATCGATGGCGTTGTGCACATTGCCGATGGCGCGAACCTGCGCATCGGCGAGTTTGTCCGGGTCACGGTCACCGGCGCCGACGAGCACGATCTGAGGGCGCGAGTGAGAGAGCCGGCCGCAGGCAAAGGCGCGTAGCGCCCGTCGGCTCTCGACCGAGCAGAGCCCGACAACTCGACGCAACACATCGCGCCGACCCAACGTGGAGGGCGAGTTGGCGCGGCGGGGAAACCTTAACCTCGCACGAGCGCAAGTTGCGCCAGATCGCGCACGAGTTCCGCCAGGATTTCGCCAAATGCGGCATTTTGCGCAGCAACGTACGCCTCGGCCGTATTCGCCTTGACGGTGACCTTGCGCGCATATTTTTTCGACCAGGCCGGCGTGCCACTGACCGCGTTGGCACGAGTCAAGTAGTAGGTCATTTCCAGCACCGCGATCGACGCGGGTGCATTGCGCGTATCACCATAGAGCGCTCCGACAAAACAGTCGATGACCCAATCGGCCTCAGCCGCAATGCCAGGCGGGGACACGGCGGCGAACACGTTGGCGGCAATGAGCGCCCTTACCGTCGCGTCCCCCACAATCGATGATGGCTGCACCAGGAACTCATCGTAAAAATCCGATTCGTATTTCAGCTCTGCTTCGCGGAAGACGAACGGCTTGCCGCGAAACGGCGCGGCCACGGTGACGATCCCAACACGGGCGGTTCCCGCATGCGTCGTCGCGACGGCGGCGGGCAGCGCCGGATCGAGCAGAAAGGCCTGCTTGATCGGCGAGGGCCGGACGAACGAGCAGCCCGTTGCCAGCGCGATCACGATGGACACGAGCGCAACCACGCGGACGACGCTGCGGCCTGCAAATTTCATGGCTTTCGCTCCAGTGGCAGCGGCGGCGATCCAAACAGGATGTTCCCGGGATAGCGCTTCGCGTCTTCGGTCAGATCGCGCAGGTTGTCGGTGATCTGCCGCAGGTTTTCGATGGTCGACGCAAGCTCCGCTTCGCCGCCGCCCAGGATGCGGTCGAGGCGACCCAGTACGCGCTGCAGGTCCGACACGCTACGCACGATCTTCGGGTCGTTCACCAGTTGATCGATACGCTTGATTGCCGCGGACGCATCTTCCGGCAGTTTCTGCCATGCCGGGTTCGCGAGTGTCTTGCGTAGATCGGCGTTGCTCGCGCGCAATTCCGTGAGCAGTCGAGTGGCCTCTTCCGAGATCTTCTTCGACTGGAAGCCATCGAACGTCCTTTCCATTTTCGCCAGCGTTCGATCCGCGCGTTGCGAGATCCCTTTGGTATCGATATCGCCGAATCGCTCGTTCACCGTTGCCAGCAACGTATTGACGCTTTCAATCGTCCCTTCGATATCGATTCGGCGCAATCGCTCGATGATCTCCGATGCGGCATTGACGAACTGCTGAACCGTCGA
>JBPCLS010000070.1:0-5845 GCA_051003055.1 Casimicrobiaceae bacterium | reverse complement strand
GCCGTGGATGTACGCCAACCGAGGCGCACACCAGATCGTCGTCAAATAAATGCGAAATGTGGCCGGCCGCGGGCTCCCAGCGAACGTGTCGCACTTGCCGCATTTGTGTTCGTCCGTTCTGCGTGTAGGTTTCCGAGGTGTAGTAATAATGCCCCGCCTCGGCGGTCCATTCCGCATCCGCGTGCGCGTCAAATGTCCAATAGGGTAAGTAGATTCCTTTGACGGAATCGGTCAGCGCGCGCTTCTTCAGTGCGTTCGGAGCGAGCCACAACTTGCCGTACCACTGCCGGATCCGATCGCGGGCGCTGCTTTCTCCGACGACAAACGGCAGAACGGATTCCGGCCGCAATGCGGGCTTCACTTCAGTATACGGCACGAGTTGCGCCGATCCGCAGAACTCGCAGTTCTGCGCCTGCCGTTTCGGATCGAACACCGAGATCGCATGGCAGCTCTGGCACTTGACCTCGCGCCGGTCGATTTGCCAGCCGCGCGCGTCTGCGGTGATCCCGCGCAACGCTTGCACGAGGTCATGTTCGACGATTGCCCCGATCGCATCGAGCTTGGCCGGCGATTGGGTGCCGCAGAAGGGGCAAACGAGCTTTTGTTGCGCCGGATTCCAGTTCGCCTCACCGCCACAGGCAGGACACGCGAACTTGGCGATGGCCACGGTTTCGTTCATCGCGCGCGCAAAGCGTTAACGCTTTTTGATTTATTCGCGCACAGATGCGACCAAATCGAGAAGCGCGTCAACGGAGGACGTAGCCGACGACGCGCCAGCGCCCGTCGCTTTCGCGCTCGAGGGAAATCGATTCGATAACGACGCTGCGGTTCGTGAACGTGGCGCGAAACTGCAACAGCGTGTACTCGCCCGGAGGCAGGTTCGGGAAATTGCTGCGGAAATCGGCTCCGTTGAGCGTGCGCTGAATCAACGCCCCGTACGGCGCCCGCTGCATTGCCAGTGCCTGCGTCCATTGCTCGGGCGTCATCGCGGCCTGGAATTTCCGGCCTGCCGCCTGCCACGCCGCTTGCGCATTGCCGGCGTCGGTCAGTTTGAGCCATTCGCGCGCGAGGTATTGCGTCTCGCTTGCCCGCGGGTCCTGGCCGAATGCCGGCGCGCACGCTGCAAGCGCCAAGAGCGCCACCAACTGCCGGCGTCGTAGTTGCGGAAACATGATCAGCCCTTGAGAAATGCGTCGACCGCCGAGCGCGTAACGCGCCATTGCGTACCGATCCGGCGACCTTTGAGATCGCCTGCGTCGAGGCTGGCGAATACGTCCGACTCGGCGACGCCCAGCATCTGCGCGACTTGGGCAGGGGTCATCAACTCGGGAGCCCCCGCCGCGCCCGCGACGCCCACGCTACCGTCCACAGCAGCCGCCGGTGTCCGAATGCCCGGCGTGGATTGCGCCATCACTCCCCCGCTTTGATTCATCATCTGCTGCGCCATGGCCATGCCGACGGCCATTTCAGCAGCGATGCCGCCGGCGCCGCTCCCGCCTTTTTCGAATCCCTGCGCCATCTGAAACTTGACGTAATCATTCAGGTTGCCAACAGCGGCCATGCTCGAGCGTTTGTCGATCGCCTCTTCCACCTCCGGCGGCACCGACACGTTTTCGACGATGAACGACGTCATCGCGAGCCCGTACTTGTCGCCGATGACCGGATTGATGAGCGGCAGCAACGCCTCTCCCAGCTCACCGTAACGCGCCGCCACGTCCAGCGCGGGGATGTTCGCACTCGCCAATGCGTCGGAGAACACACTGACGATGCGCGAACGCATTGCGTCATTGAATTCGTCAAGGCGGAAATGGTCGTCGGTGCCGGCAACTTCCTGCAAGAACTTCCTTACGTCGACAACGCGGAAATCGTACGTGCCGTACGCGCGCAGTCGTACGATGCCGAAATCGTTGTCGCGCATCATCACCGGATTCGCGGTTCCCCACTTGATACCGGTGAACACACGGGTGACAACGTAGTAGACATCTGCCTTGAACGGGCTTTCGAGCGCGTACTTCCAACTCTTCAGGTTCGTCAGGATCGGGATGTTATCGGTCGTGAGCGTGAATTTGCCCGGGCCGAAAGTGTCACCGAACTGGCCCAGATAGACGAACTGGGCCGTTTGCGATTGGCGGACGATGAGCTGCGCGCCGTTCTTGATCTCCTTGTCTTCGTCCGGAAACCGGTACGAGAGCGTGTCGCGCGAATCATCGGTCCATTCGATGATGTCGATGAATTGTTTTTTGATGAAATCCAGAATTGCCATCGTCTCCCTCGGGTCGAATCTTCAAAAAGGCGCTTGTAGCCGGTCTTAAGCCGGCCCGTTATTATTTTTTGGCGGCGGCTTTCTTGACGTCCGCCTCGGCTTTCAGAAACTGCGCTTCGAGCCGCTGCGCCGGCAGCGCGCCGGGAATCAGCGATCCGTCGGCGAACACGAGCGTCGGTGTCGCCGTCACATTCATTTTTTGTCCGAGTGCCGCCGTCGCCGCGACCGGGTCGCCGCAATCGCCCTTGTTGTCGGGCAATTTGCCCGAGACGAAGAACTCGTCCCACGCCCGCTGCCGGTCGGGTGCGCACCAGATCATCTTCGATTTGCGCGCGGCATCCGGATGCAGCTGATCGATCGGGTACAGGAACGTGTAGATCGTGACGTTGTCGATCGACTTCAACTCCTGCTCGAGCTTGGCGCAGAACGGGCAGTCAGCGTCGGAGAAGACCGCGAGCTTGCGTTCTCCGGTTCCCTTGACTTTCTTCATCGCCAGCTGCAGCGGCAAACTGTCCCAGGGCACGCGATTCAGATCGCGCAAGCGTGCTTCCGTCACATTCTGCTTTGCCGCTGTGTCGAAGAGCTGGCCGATCAATACGAAGTTGGTCTTGGCGTCGGTGTACACGATTTGATCGGGAAGCACGACTTCGTACAAGCCGCCGTAATTCGTCTTGGTCACTTGCCGAATTTCCAAACCAGGGAACTTTTGCTCCATTCCTTTTTTGACCGCCGCCACTTCGGCGTTTATCGGCGGCGCGGCCGGTGTCTGTGCCCAGACGGCACTGGAAAAGCCAAGCGCCAGCGCAACGGCCGGCGCCAGCATGTGGCGTAACGATAAAGCGTAAAGGGTCATGAACCTGTATCCAAAAAGTGAGCGTGCAGTCTAGTGGCGCGGAGGGGCGTCCCGCCGCCCGCGCGGACGCCTGAAACCCGCCGCCCGTCGCCAAAGTCGCCGTTCGCGCACGCATCACAACGACACTTGAACGACGTAGGAAAGTTTATCGCAGTGCAGGTTGCGCCAACGCGCGTTTGACGATGGGCAGCCGATCGACGGCGGTCAGTCCTGTATTGCGCAAGTGCTTGAGCCAGGGTGCGCGTGTGCCGAACAGACGCGTCAATCCATCGGTGACCGCTTGCATCGCGAGTACCGGTTCGGCGCGTCTGCGCGCAAACCGTGCGAGCAATATCGGCGCACCGGGATCGTCCACCGGTCCGCGCTCGGATTCGACCCGTGCCAATGCGTGCGCATCGCCGAACCCGAGATTCACGCCCTGCCCCGCCAACGGATGGACGACGTGCGCCGCGTCGCCGACCAGGACGAGCCGATGGGCGATAGTGCTTGGCAACTTCAGAAACGCGAGCGGGAATCCGGCTGCGGCGGTGATGCAAGTGAGCCTTCCCAGAGCGCGTTCACCGGCTACGGCAACGCGATCCGCAAGCTCGGTTGCGGAAAACGCCAAGAGTTCTTGGGAAAGCGCATTGGGCGCGGACCAGACAATCGAGATGCGTCTGTCCGGCAACGGTAGCCACGCAAGGATGCTGCCGTCGATGCGGAACCATTGCCGGGCAATGCCATGATGCGCACGCTCGCACGCGAAATTGGCCACGACCGCCGTCTGATCGTACGATTTGGGTGCCGCGTCGATGCCGGCGGCGGCGCGCACCCACGACCGGACGCCATCGGCGCCGACGATGAGCCGCGCCTGCAGTTGCCGTCCGTCGTCCAAGGTAAGCACGCCTTCCTCTGGCGACCAGTTAAGCGAAGCGAACGCGGCGCCGCCCACGACACTCACATGAGCCGCGTGGACGAGCGGCAACAGCGCTGCGCGCAACACGCGTTCCTCGACGATCCACGCCAGCGCGCGAACTCCCAGATCGTAGGCGGAAAAGTCGAGCGCTGCCCCACCGTCACCGACGACATGCATCGCCTCGATAGCCGTGACTCGTTCGGCGGCCAGGTGCTGCCACGCGCCTATCGCGCGCAGAAAAGATGCGCTGCCGGGGCTGACTGCATAGACGCGCGCGTCGAAGTCCTCCGCCGCAGCAACAAAGGTGGCGATGGGACCGCGATCAACGAGTGCGACTTTGAGGCCGGTGCGGGCAAGTGCCGGGGCAAGTGCCAACCCGACCAACCCGGCGCCGGCGATCAGGACGTCGTATCGGTCGCTCACGGTGCTGTGGCGTCGCCGCCCAGCACCTCGATGGTGTGGTGCTGATTCGTATAGATACAAATGTCGCCGGCAATGGTCAGCGCTTGCTTGACGATGTCGGGCGCCGACAACGCGGAATGGTCGAGGAGCGCACGCGCCGCCGCTTGGGCAAACGCACCGCCGGAGCCGATCGCAACAATGCCGTGTTCGGGCTCCAGCACATCGCCGGTACCGGTAACGACCAGCGACGTCGAGAGATCGGCCACGGCAAGCATTGCCTCCAGCCGGCGCAGCACGCGGTCCGAACGCCAATCCTTTGCGAGCTCTACCGCGGAGCGTGTGAGATGGCCCTGATGCTTTTCGAGTTTTGCCTCGAACCGTTCGAACAGCGTAAACGCGTCGGCGGTCGCGCCGGCGAAGCCCGCCAACACGCGCTCGTGGTAGATGCGCCGGACCTTGCGCGCCGTCGCCTTGATGATGACATTACCCAGCGTGACCTGACCGTCGCCGCCCAACGCCACTGCGCCGTCCCGGCGCACGCAAAGAATGGTCGTGCCGTGAAAGGTGTCCATGGGTAATGGGGTCAGATTACTTTATCCGTTATCCTGTCTACGCGCGTCGGAAGCCGCGAGGATAAAGTAATCTGACCCCATTAACCCTTCTTGACGAAATGGCGCGGCGAAATGCCGATCAGCAGCAGCATCGCGCGAATGATCGGGCTGACGCCCACGAACTGGATCGCCTTGCGCTGCGTCTCGATGCGATTGATCGCGTTGGCTAACGCGCCGGAGGCGACAAAGTCGATTCGCTCGACCGCCGTCATATCGATCGGCACGACCGCCTTGCGTTGCGCGAACTCGTGCAGTTGCGCAAGCTGCGGTGTGATCGAGCCCGTCATCACGCCATGCAAGACCAGCATATCGACGTAGGCAGTTGCGCTGTCGTCGCTCTCGAGACGCGCGCCACTGCCGGCCGGCGCAGGCTGGGACTCAAGTCTGGGGGGCGGCTCCCACGACGGCGGCGAGAGCTCGAATGCGATTGCATATTCGATCGCGCGATCGTCGAAGGCGGTTTGGTGATACATGAACTGCAGTAGTTCCAGCGAGAGCAGCCATGCACCTTCACCGCCGTCACGTCCCTTTTTGACCATCGTGTCGAGCGCCGTCCGCAGCTTATCCGGTCGCTGCAGTACCAAGGGGCCCCGGTGCTTGCGCGCAGTGGCGAGAGTATCCGCGAGGAGCCGGGCGCCCGCGTCGTCGCATCCGGTAACCGACGTAAGATCGAGCCGCGAACCCGGAATGTTTCTGGCGAGCGCACGCTTCAAGTTTTCTATCTGCGGCAGGCTCGCGGCGGTAAGCCGGCCGGTAATCGGAATGTAGCCACCCACAACCGCTTTGGGACCGGGATCTAACTTCGCGGTTTCATCCCATGC
>JBPCLS010000069.1:0-4035 GCA_051003055.1 Casimicrobiaceae bacterium | reverse complement strand
GCGTTGTCCCAGCGGGTAGTTGTCGAGAACGAGCTTGATCGGGTCGAGCACGGCGATGCGTCGCGGCGCCCGCGCGTTCAAGCCTTCGCGCATGCAACCCTAGAGCACGCTCATGTCGATCCAGGTCCCCGCCTTGGCAACGCCGATGCGTTCCGCAAACAGGCGGAACCCCGCGGCGGTGAAACCGCGGCGCCGCGCACCCACCAACGTGGGCATTCGCGGATCGTCCCACCCGTCGACATACCGCTGTTCGACCAGTTCGATCAACTTGCGTTTCGACAGCATCACGTAGGTCAGATTCAGCCGGGCAAATTCGTATTGGCGCGGTAGCGGCCGGGCAAGCTGTCCGCCGTCGGCAAGCCGCTCGAGGATCCAGTCGTACAGCGGCCGGTGATCCGCGAACTCGAGCGTGCAGATCGAGTGCGTGACGCGCTCGAGCGCATCGGAGATGCCATGCGCGTAGTCGTAGAGCGGATAGATGCACCAGGCATCACTCGTGCGGTGATGCGTTGCGTGGCGGATCCGGTAGATTGTCGGATCGCGCAGATTCATGTTCGCGCTGCCCATGTCGATCTTGAGGCGCAGCACATGCGCGCCGTCCGGAAATTCGCCCGCGCGCATCCGCTGGAAGAGATCGAGGTTCTCGCCGGCGCTGCGCCCGCGATACGGGCTGGCGGTCCCCGGTTGCGTGAGCGTGCCGCGCCGCGCCCGCATCTCTTCGGGACTCTGGCTGTCGACGTACGCTAAACCCTGCACGATGAACCACTCGGCCAGGCGGTAGAGATCGCCGTAGTAGTCCGACGCGTGATAGCGATGGTCACCCCATTCGTACCCGAGCCAGCGTACCGATTCGGCGATTGCCTCTTCGAATTCCACCGCCTCGTTCAATGGATTGGTGTCATCGAAGCGCAAATGGCACGCGCCGTCGTTCTCGGCCGCCAGACCGAAATTCAAGACGATCGATTTGGCGTGCCCGAAATGAAGATAACCATTGGGCTCCGGCGGAAAGCGCGTCACGACCCGCCCGCCATACTTACCCGTGCGGTTGTCGTCGGCCACAATCACGCGCAGAAAGTTCGAAGCAAGCGGCGCCGCCGCGCTGTCGCGGTCGGTTGGCGGTACGGTCAATTGCTGCGGCGGTGCAGCATGCATGGCGGTTTGTTCATGAACAGGGAGTCCTTGGCGAACGGCATTCTAGCCGGCGCGCTGCGCGCCGTCATGACTTGCGCACTCGCGTTCCTGGCATTCCGTGCGAATCGCGCTCCCCTCCAACGCGTTTGAAGGGATAACGCATAAAATTGTTAGGTGCGGTTTTCCACAAATCCTGTGGATAGTAATGTGTATATCTTGCAAATTATTGTGCTAAGTACCGCGCGCAAAGCGATAATCGGTGCGATGACGAAAAACGCACCGTCTTTTTTCGCAATTCTTTCAACGCATTGCGGAGTCGCGCCTGCGGCGTCGTGCGCTTGTTCTTGCCAGTTTGCGTCGTTCATGGTGTTCGGCTTCTGTCTCCGCATTTGACGTCGCTGTCCTGGACATTGCCGACATTTCCGCTGTAGGTCGACGGCACGACGTGCAAACCCATACGGTCGGGGCGGACATTCACGATGACGACCATTGAAGGCGCAGGGAGCACCACCGACCCGGCCGCTGCCAATCTTTTCGATCCCGTCACTCCGGTTGTTGCGCCGGCACCGGTGGTGCCCGTTTCGCTGCTCGTATCCTCGGCCCGCCTGCTGCTCGAGCGCCAATTAGGCCTCGTATGGGTGAGCGGTGAAATCGGAAATTACACGCGCGCCGCATCCGGCCACTGCTATTTCAATCTGAAAGACGCGCATGCGCAGGTGCGCTGCGTGCTGTTTCGTTTGCGCGCGCAGCACGTGGCGTTTGCGCTACGTGACGGCCTCGCAATCGAAGTGCGGGCTACACCGTCGATTTACGAGGCGCGCGGCGAATTCCAGTTGAACGTCGAGACGGTCCGTCTGGCGGGGCTCGGCGCGCTCTACGAGCGTTTTGTGCAATTGAAGGCAAAGCTTGACGCCGCGGGCTGGTTTGCACCGGCACGCAAGCGCGCGCTACCGGCGTATCCAAAGGTCATCGGCGTCGTGACCTCGCCACGCGCCGCCGCGCTGCAGGACATCCTGACAACGCTCAATCGCCGGTGGCCGACTGCACGCGTCGTTATCTATCCTGCCGCCGTGCAGGGGGAAGGCGCGGCAAGCGATCTTGCGCGGGCCATTCGGCTTGCCAACGCGCGCCGCGAAGCGGAGGTCCTGATCGTCGCGCGCGGCGGCGGCTCAATCGAGGATCTATGGGCCTTCAACGAGGAGATTGTCGCGCGCGCCGTCTACGAGTCGATGCTCCCCATCGTCGCCGGCGTGGGTCACGAGACCGATTTCACGATCTGCGATTTCGTCGCCGATCTGCGCGCACCGACGCCCACCGCGGCCGCAGCCGCAGCGACGCCGGATCGCGCTGCGATACGCCATCGCGTTGCGCAACTCGCGCGCCGGACCATGCGCGCCGGTGACCATGCGCTGGCGGCGCGTGTGCAACGGGTCGATGCTGCGACGCGCCGGCTCATCCATCCTGCCGCACGGCTAGAAGCGCAGCAGGAACTTGCGCGAGGCTTGGCCCGGCGTCTCGCCATCGCCTGGCGCCGGCAGGCGCTCACGCGCAGCGGATTAGCCGCGATGCTGCAAGCGCGTCTGCTGCGCGAATTGCGCGCGCCTTGGCCACACGCGTTGCGCCTCCAACACACGGGCGGGATGTTGCATCGGCTGGCTCGCGCGCGGAGCGAGCGGGCCGCCGTGCGGTTGCGCGCACTTGGGCAAAACCTCGCGCATTTGAGTCCGCACGCCGTGCTTGAACGCGGTTATTCGATTGTCACGCTGCCGGATGGCAGCGTTGTCACGGCGGCCGCGCAGTTGCACCGAGGGGCGGCGATCGGCATGCGCTTTGGCCAAGGGCACGCGGCGGCAAACGTGACCGATGTTGGGCCGGACGAGTGAGAGCGGCCGGCGGGACCGAGGTCAAGTCGGGGGTAGTGTCTCGGTTTGCCCTTAAGCCCTTCGGCACCGCGCCCTTCGGTTACCTCACGCGGGTGCCCGGCGCGGCCGGCGCTCGTCAACCCACGACTTCGCGCGCCGCGCCACCCGCGTTCGCGCGGTTGCAGGCGGGCCTCGCACAAACCCGAGACACTACCGAAACCCGACGCGCAACGGAGCGCCTAGGCTTCGTCCGGATCGGGGTCGGAAATCGGTGCCGCGCGGGTATCCCGCCCGCCGCCGCGCGCGGGCGCCTGCGCCGCGAGCCGCGGCGTATCGGTTGCGACGTCAGCATTCTGCGCGCGCTGCCGCAATGCAGGATCGATCAGCACCAGCGCCAGCATTGCCTCGGCAATCGGCGTCGCGCGGATGCCGACGCAAGGATCGTGGCGGCCATGCGTATTCACGATGACCGGCCGGCCCGTCTTGTCGATCGAGCGCCGGTCGAGCCGGATCGACGACGTGGGCTTGACGGCAATCGCAACGGTCACATCCTGCCCGGTCGAGATCCCACCCAGGATGCCGCCCGCGTGATTCGACAGAAACCCTGCGGGCGTCATTTCGTCGGAATGTTCAGTCCCCAGTTGCGCAACCGCCGCGAAGCCGGCGCCAATCTCAACACCTTTAACCGCGTTGATGCCCATCATCGCCGATGCGATATCGGCATCGAGCTTGCCGTAGACCGGCTCGCCCCAACCGACCGGCACCCCGCTCGCGACCACTTCGATCCGCGCGCCGCAGGAATCGCCTGATTTGCGCAGCGAGTCCATGTACGTTTCGAGCTCGGCCACGATCGTCGCATTGGCGACGAAGAACGGATTCCTGGCCACCTCGTCCCAGCTTTCGAACGGTACGACGTTGCGTCCCAGGTGCGTCAGGTGGCCACGGACCTGCACGCCGTAGCGTTCGCGCAGCCATTTTTTGGCGATCGCGCCGGCGGCGACGCGCACCGCGGTCTCACGGGCCGACTGCCGCCCGCCGCCGC
>JBPCLS010000068.1:0-5935 GCA_051003055.1 Casimicrobiaceae bacterium | reverse complement strand
ACTGTGCGGAGAATGCGTACCAGAAAGACCCAACGCGTTGCGGTAAAACTTCTCCACGGCCTCGGGCGTAATCGGCTTCGCCGGATTGCGCGGCGCCGGGCAAACGAACACTGCATTCGGACCGTCTGCTGTGCGCCACTCGCGCAGCATCGTCAATAGGGCGGGCGGAAGCGAAACGATGTGCGGTCCGCGTTCGGGGTCCTTGCGCTTCATCCTGCGGCGCGCTACTGCCCAAACGCCCGACTGCAAATCCATTTCATCCCACGGAGCGCCGACGACTTCCGAAGGACGCTGCGCCGTTGACGCGAGCAATACATGTGCACGTTGGATGCCCTTACACGGATCGGCGGCGCGCGCGGCGCGCAGAATTTCGCCAAGCTCGGGAAGGTGCGTTACTGCTGGAAAGTGTTTGCGGGCAACTTTGCCGCGCCGCCTTCGTGGTAGTGGATTCAGTTCCAGTGCACCGAGTTCGACGGCGAAGTCCATGATCGCGTTCAATCGGCGCGCTACCTTTTCCTCCATCATCGGCGCCGATATTTCGACGGCATGGAGTAGCGGCGTGGTAACCCGAGCAACAACGCTTGAAATGGGCAGCGGGTCCAGCGCGGAGAGATGATTGCGCAGGCTTTGCTTGACCTCGTCGACATAGTCCGGAGACCATTTCTTGCGCCGCGCCTCGGACGTAACCCACGCGGCAGCGATAACCGAGAACGTCTGCGCATCAGTCGCAAGCTTGGCGGCCCGCTTCCGGCGCATGACATCCCTAGGATGCTCGCCGGCAGCCACCATAAGGCGTAAAGATTCCATCTCGCGCCGCGCCTCAGCGAGCGAGGTGACCCCTTTTAACGTGTAGGTATTGCCCTTGCCGTTGATCTTGTAACGGTATTGAAACGGTTTCCCGCCGGTCGTCGCGACGAGGACAAACAGTCCATCGCCATCCCTCAAGCGATAGTCCTTAGCCCTCGGTTTCGCGTTCCTGTATGCGCGGTCTGTGAGCAGGTTTCTCGCCATGGCGTCGCCTTTAAGGGAGGTAAACAATTCCGGGAATCGCTGGAGGTAAATGGCCGATATCAGCCTTTCTACCTCCTACTTACCTCCACAGTACGCGGATTCAGGCGAACGGACAAGAACAGCCTCGGACAGCTGCGCATTATGAAAAGACGAGAAAAAAGCCGCAAGTCGCGGCTTTCCATAGAGCGGATGGAGGCGGGGGTCGGAATCGAACCGGCGTCCACGGCTTTGCAGGCCGCTGCATGACCACTCTGCCACCCCGCCTGGGGTTCGCGTCGCACGGTAAATGCTGCGACACACTCAAACCAAAAGGGAGAGCCACGGTAGCTCTCCCTTGAGGGAACTGGAGCGGGAAACGAGTCTCGAACTCGCGACCTCAACCTTGGCAAGGTTGCGCTCTACCAACTGAGCTATTCCCGCGTCGGTGCGACTTTGAATTATAGCGGAACGCGACAACAGGTCAAAACGTTAGCGCTTCTCGCATGCGGCTCATTGCCATTTCGAGATTGGCCATCGACGTGGCAAACGAAATGCGAATGTAGCCTTCGCTGCCGAATGCGGAACCCGGCACGACAGCGACTTCGGCGCGGTCGAGCAGATAGTTGCCGAAGTCGATATCGGTCGGCGCCGCAATGAGGTCCTTGGCGTGCAACGTCGCGATCGCGCCACCGACATGCGGAAACGCGTAGAACGCGCCGCCGGCGCGCAGGCAAGTCACGCCGGGCATCGAGTTGAAAGAGTCGACGACGAAATCGTGCCGCTCGCGAAACGCGCGGACCATCGGTTGGATGCAGGCCTGGTCGCCTTCGAGCGCCGCCTGCGCGGCGACTTGCGATATCGACGTCGGGTTGGACGTCGACTGCGACTGTACGTTTTCCATCGCGGTAATGATCGCGCTCGGTCCGCCGCAATAGCCGATGCGCCAACCAGTCATCGAATAGGCTTTGGAAACGCCATTCAAGACGATCGTGCGGTCGTACAAATCCGGGCAGACATTGACAATGTTCACGAACTCGTAATCGGAAAGCTTGATGTGCTCGTACATGTCGTCGGTGGCGATCAGCACATGCGGATGTTGGCGCAACACTTCGCCCAGCGCGCGCAGTTCGTCCCGCGCGTACACGGCGCCGGTCGGATTGCTCGGACTGTTGATGATGAACAGCTTGGTCCGCGGGGTGATCGCTTGTGCGAGCTGTACTGCGGTGATTTTGTAACCCTGGTCGATGCCGGCGTGGACGACGACCGGGACGCCGCCGCATATGATCGCGATGTCCGGGTAGGAAACCCAATACGGCGCCGGCACGATGACTTCCTCACCGGGATTGACGACTGCCTGGCACAGATTGAAGATCGAATGCTTGCCGCCGACGGAAACTAGGATCTGCTTCGTGGAATAATCCAGTCCGTTGTCGCGTTTGAACTTGGCAACGATCGCGTCTTTGAGCGATGGGATCCCTCCGACCGCGGTGTACTTGGTGAAGCCGCGGTTGATGGCATCGATCGCCGCGGCTTTGATGTGCTGCGGCGTATCAAAATCCGGCTCGCCTGCGCCCAGACTGACGATGTCGCGCCCCTGCGCCTTGAGCTTGGCGGCGAGCGCCGTGACCGCAAGAGTGGGTGAGGGCTTGATCGCCTGGACACGTGCGGACAGCGAGGGCATGGCAAACCCGGAAGAATCGGACAAGGAGGAGGTCTTCGCGATGAACATCAATGGATTTTACCGCAACGCCGCAGTTCTGCCGGAGGCCCGCACGTTGCGGTGATATCTCGACTTTCGTTCAGCGGAAGGCTAACGTGCGCGGTGGCACGGTAGCATCGCATTGCCAGCCCGCGCGGATTAGGCGCGTCGTTCCCCAACTCGCAGTCCCTGCATGGCATCTTCTCGTCTCGAACCCGCTCCTAAGATCCCGCCGATCACCGCGCTCAGAATGGTCGCACGGGCGTGGCACTACCTGCGGCCGTATCGACGGCAGATCGTCTACGCCGGCATCGCGCTCCTCTTCGCCGCTGCGGCGGTGCTCGCGATCGGGCAGGGGCTCAAATTTTTCGTTGACCGCGGGCTGGACGCCGGCAACGCCGGCGAGCTCGATCGCATGCTGGCGCTTTCGGCGGGTGTCATCATCGTCATGGCGCTCGCGACGTATACGCGCTTCTATTTCGTATCCTGGTTGGGCGAGCGCGTGACCGCGGATTTGCGGCGCGCCGTGTTCGACCATCTGCTCGCGCTCCCGCCGGCGTACTTCGAGCTCATGCGTACCGGCGAAGTGATCTCGCGTCTCACCAACGACACGACAATGCTCGAAACGGTCATCGGCTCGAGCGCATCGATGGCGGTCCGCAATGTGTTGCTGATGATCGGCGGCTTCGTGATGTTGGCCTTGACCAGCGCGAAATTGACGCTGCTGGTGCTGGTCGGCACGCCGCTGGTCGTGGCGCCGATCATCCTGTTCGGACGGCGGGTGCGCAAGCTCGCGCGGGCAACGCAGGACCGCGTAGGCGACGTGAGCGCGTATGTCGACGAGGCGCTGCACGAAATCCGCACTGTCCAGGCGTATGGGCACGAACCCGTTGATCGTCGCGAATTCGCAGGACGGGTTGAATCGGCCTTCGCCACGGCGGTGCAGCGGATCAGCCAGCGAGCATTGCTGGTCGCGGCCGTGATCATGATTGTCTTCGGCGCAGTCGGCGTGATGCTCTGGATCGGCGGGCACGATGTGATCGCGGGACGTTTGACCGCCGGACAACTGTCTGCGTTCGTTTTCTATGCGGTCCTAGTCGCTAGCGCCGTCGGCACGATCAGCGAAGTGATTGGCGATTTGCAGCGTGCTGCGGGCGCGACCGAGCGCTTGTTCGAACTGCTCGCAATCGAGCCGGAGATTGCTGTCCCGGCACATCCGCTGGCGCTGCCTGACCCGGCGCGAGGCACCGTTGCACTGCACGGCGTGACCTTCCACTATCCGTCGCGTCCGGACACGGCGGCGCTGAGCGAATTCACGCTTGATGTGGCGGCCGGCGAAAAGGTGGCGCTGGTCGGGCCGTCGGGTGCTGGCAAGACGACGGTCTTCCAACTGCTGCTGCGCTTTTACGATCCGCAACGCGGGGCGGTATTGATCGACGGCGTCGACGTGCGCAGGGCAGACCCGGCAGCGGTGCGCGGGCGCCTCGCCGTGGTGCCGCAGGACCCGGTGATCTTCGCCGCCAGCGTCGCCGACAACGTTCGCTATGGGCGCCCGGAGGCGACGGACAACGACGTGCGCGCCGCGTGCGAAGCAGCTTATGCGACCGAGTTCATCGACCGTTTGCCCGACAAATTCGCGAGCTACCTGGGCGAACGCGGCGTCCGCCTTTCGGGCGGACAACGGCAGCGGCTGGCGATTGCACGGGCGATCCTGGCCGACCGCCCGGTTCTTTTGCTCGACGAAGCGACGAGCGCGCTGGACGCTGAGAGCGAGCGGATGGTGCAATTGGCCCTTGAACGTTTGATGACCGGCCGGACCGTGCTCATCATCGCGCACCGGCTGGCGACGATCCGGCATGCCGACCGCATTGCGGTAATGCAGCACGGCCGCATCATCGCGACTGGCACGCACGACGCATTGACGCAACACAATCCGTTGTATTCGCGTCTCGCTGCGCTGCAGTTCGGGGCGAAGGACAGCGGCAGAGCCAACGCCGACCTCGCGGCGGAAACCGGCGCGGCGCTACAATGATCGGTTGTTCGCCACGTAAAGGCCGCGCATGGTTGTCACGTTTCCCAACAGCCCATACGAGTTGCACCAGCCGTTTAGCCCAGCGGGCGATCAGCCTCAGGCGATCAAGAAGCTGGTCGAAGGTTTAAACGACGGGCTGTCGTATCAGACGCTTCTCGGCGTCACCGGCTCCGGCAAGACGTACACGATGGCCAACGTGATCGCGCTGACCGGCCGGCCGACAATTGTCATGGCGCCCAACAAGACGCTTGCCGCCCAGCTGTATTCGGAGTTCCGTGAGTTCTTCCCCAGCCATGCCGTGGAGTACTTCGTCTCGTACTACGATTACTACCAGCCCGAGGCGTACGTTCCATCGCGCGACCTGTACATCGAAAAGGACTCGGCGATCAACGAGCACATCGAGCAGATGCGGCTCTCGGCGACCAAGGCACTGCTCGAACGTCCCGACTGCGTGATCGTCGCATCGGTTTCCGCGATTTATGGTATCGGTGACCCGTCCGAATACCACAGCATGATCCTGCATTTGAAACTGGGCGATCGCCAGACGCAGCGCGACGCGATCAAACGCTTGACCGAGATGCAGTACCAGCGTTCCGAAATGGAATTCAAACGCGGCACATTTCGCGTCCGAGGGGAAGTGCTCGACATCTTTCCGGCCGAGAACGCGGAGCATGCGGTGCGCGTTTCGCTCTACGACGACGAAGTTGAAACGTTGCAGCTATTCGACCCGCTGACCGGTCACCTGAAACAGAAGCTGATGCGGTTCACGGTGTTTCCCTCATCGCATTACGTCACCGGGCGAGCCAAGGTACTGGATGCGATCGAACACGTCAAGCAGGAGCTGGTCACGCAAAAAGAGTTCTTCGTCTCGCAGATGAAATTGGTCGAAGCGCAGCGCATCGAGCAGCGCACGCGCTTCGATCTCGAGATGATGACGGAAATCGGATACTGCAAAGGCATCGAGAACTATTCGCGCTATCTGTCCGGCCGCGAGGCAGGTCAGCCGCCACCGACGTTGATCGATTACCTGCCGCCTACCGCGCTGATGTTCGTGGACGAGTCGCACGTCACGATCCCGCAGGTGGGTGGAATGTTCAAGGGCGACCGCGCGCGCAAGGAGAATCTGGTCAATTATGGCTTTCGCCTGCCGTCAGCTCTCGACAACCGTCCGCTGCGCTTCGATGAATTCGAGCGCCTGATGCCGCAAACGATCT
>JBPCLS010000067.1:0-5837 GCA_051003055.1 Casimicrobiaceae bacterium | reverse complement strand
CGCATGTTCGCGGGCGAGGGTGACGCGTTTCGCACGAACAAGCGCTTTCATCTGCTTGCGGACACCCTGCCCGCCAAGCGGCTGTCGACCGCGTTCGATTCGGTCACCCTCTACGGCAACGATCCTGACTTGCGGCCGGACATATACGGTAAGGTTGGCAATTCCGGCGTCTCGATCGCGACGCTCGACGACTTGAAAGTGCTCTACTCGGGCTTTGACCTCACCGATCCTGCGACGTCGGTATCGATGACGATCAACGGACCTGCGCCGTCAATCCTCGCGATGTACCTGAATGCGGCCATCGACCAGCAGCTCGCCAAGTTCCGCGACGATAACGGCCGCGATCCGACCGACGACGAAGCCGAGAAGGTCCGCACCTGGACGCTCACTACCGTCCGCGGCACCGTGCAAGCCGATATCCTGAAGGAAGACCAGGGCCAGAACACCTGCATCTTCTCGACCGAGTTCTCGTTG
The DNA here is from genome assembly GCA_051003055.1 of Casimicrobiaceae bacterium. Classification (GTDB taxonomy): domain Bacteria; phylum Pseudomonadota; class Gammaproteobacteria; order Burkholderiales; family Casimicrobiaceae; genus VBCG01. The sequence continues at coordinate 5,363 of JBPCLS010000067.1, read as the reverse complement.
AAGGTGATGGGTGACATCCAGGAATATTTCGTCCGCAACCATGTTCGCAATTTCTATTCGGTCTCGATTTCCGGTTATCACATCGCGGAGGCCGGAGCTAATCCGATTTCGCAACTCGCGTTCACGCTCTCCAACGGTTTTACCTTTGTCGAAGCGTACTTGGCGCGCGGCATGCACATCGATGACTTCGCGCCAAACCTGTCGTTCTTCTTTTCCAACGGCATGGACCCGGAATACTCGGTGATGGGGCGTGTCGCCCGCCGCATTTGGTCGGTGGCGATGAAGAACAAGTATGGCGCCAGTGAACGCAGCCAAAAGCTCAAGTACCACGTACAGACGTCGGGACGCTCATTGCACGCGCAGGAAATCGCGTTTAACGACATCCGCACCACCTTGCAAGCGCTGATCGCGATCTACGACAACTGCAATTCGCTGCACACCAACGCTTACGACGAGGCGATCACGACGCCGACCGAGGAATCGGTGCGCCGGGCGATGGCCATCCAGCTCATCATCAACCGCGAATGGGGACTTGCCAAGAACGAGAATCCGAACCAGGGCGCATTCATCATCGACGAGCTGACCGACCTGGTCGAAGAGGCCGTGTTGAAAGAATTCGAAGCGATCTCCGAGCGCGGCGGCGTGCTGGGCGCGATGGAAACCGGATACCAGCGCGGCAAGATCCAGGAAGAGTCGATGCACTACGAACACCAGAAGCATGACGGCTCGTACCCGATCATCGGCGTCAACACGTTTCGCAATCCGAATGTCGATTCATCGCCGCACAAGGTGGAGCTGGCGCGGTCGACGGACGCAGAGAAGCAGTCGCAATTAACGCGTTTGCGCGATTTTCAAGAGCGCCACGCGACCGAGGCGCCGTCTGCGCTCGCGCGCCTGCAGCGGACCGTGATCGACGACGGCAACGTGTTCGCGGAACTGATGAACACAGTCCGCGTGTGCTCGCTCGGGCAGATCACGAATGCCCTGTTCGACGTCGGCGGGCAATATCGGCGGAGCATGTGACCGGACTGGACTTGCTTGTCGGGCAAAATGGCGCATAGAGCCGTTGCCAGGGCGATGCATTACTGCGCGCCTGCCTTTTCCAGAATTGTCGCCATCTCACGGTAGCCGCGGTCCCTTGCCATTGCGAGCGGCGATACGCCCCGGCGATCCTTGAGATTCACGTTTGCGCCGGCCTCGACCAGTGCCTTCAAGGTCGAGTTATGGCGGGCGCCGCCGTTGCCGAGCACAATCGATTCGATCAGCGCGGTCCAGCCGAGATTGTTGACGTGGTCGAGCGGCGCACCGACGCGAATCAATTCGCGCACGACGCCGTCGTGCCCCAGGTGCGCCGCGGCAATCAGCGCGGTGCCATCGTAACGGCTCGTGACGTTTTTCGCGCTGGCGCCGATGGCAAGCGCAACCTTGAGCGCGGGCAGATCGTCGGCGACCGCGGCAATCGTGACAATGTCGTAGCGGTCCTGCTCGAGCGCGTTGGGATCGGCGCCGGCCATGACCAGCGCACGCATCGCGTCGTGTTTGCCCGCATACGCCGCAACGTGCAACGGCGTGCGGCCGTACCCGTCCCGCGCCCGCACGTCGGCGCCGTCGCTAACGAGTTGCGCGATTCCCGCCGCCTCGCCGCGCGCCGCCGCGGCGAAAAGGCCGGTGTAGCCAGCCAACTCGGAAGGCGACGGCGCGACTTGCGCGAAGGCACTCGCGCTGAATCCGAGCACGATGGCACACGCGACGATATGGCGGACGAGGAAGCGCATGACGGCATCAAAAATGGGGACGTCCGATTTTGCCCCAATTCGCGGCCACCGGCGCAGGCAAGAGGAGACACTGGGCTGCGGATGTCTCCTGCGGCTGGCAAACTGCTGGCGCGAGTTGTCACGCGAATTACCGACGGCTCCGTCGACCACGTTACAATGAAACAGAAATGGATATCGCCCATCTGCACTTGCATGTCCGCGATCGCGTGCGGTCCGAAGCGTTTTATCGCAACTGGTTTGGTCTTGCGCTGCAACGACGCGGCGAGAGCATTTCGTTTTTGACTGGGGAGCGCGACTTCCTGCTCGCGTTGATGGACGATCCGAATCCAGCCGCGATGCCCGCGTGGTTTCACTTCGGCGTCGCGCTCCCGTCGTCCGAAGCGGTCAAGACGCTGCTGCCGAAAATGCAGGCGGCGCAGGTCCCGATCGTGAAACCGCTCTACGATGATGCCTCGCTCACGTCGTTTCGTTGTGCCGATCCGGACGGTTACTGCATCGAATGTTACTGGGCTGCTCCCTGAAGCCGCAACAGCGCACGACGCTGGACGCGGATTCTGCGTTGCGGTCGACCTCGAATAACCGCTAGGAGTTGTTAATGGACGTACGTGCCGCAGTCGCGCACGAAGCCGGCGCGCCGCTCACTATAGAAAGCGTACGGCTGGAAGGTCCGAAGACGGGCGAAGTACTCGTCGAGATCAAGGCCACCGGCATCTGTCATACCGACGCGTACACGCTATCCGGCGACGACCCGGAAGGTTTGTTTCCCGCGATCCTTGGGCACGAAGGCGCGGGCGTCGTGGTCGAAGTGGGCGCCGGTGTGACGAGCCTCAAACCCGGTGATCACGTCATCCCGCTGTACACGCCGGAATGCCGGCAATGCGAATACTGCTTGAGCCGCAAGACCAATCTGTGTCAGGCGATTCGCGCGACGCAAGGGAAAGGGCTCATGCCCGACGGCACCAGCCGCTTTTCTCTGGACGGACAGATGCTGCATCATTACATGGGCACATCGACGTTTGCCAATTTCACAGTCGTGCCGGAGATTGCGCTCGCCCGCATTCGCGACGACGCGCCGTTCGACAAGGTTTGTTACATCGGCTGCGGCGTGACGACCGGCATCGGCGCCGTGCTCAACACCGCGCGGGTCGAGCCTGGCGCCAACGTCGTCGTATTCGGTTTGGGCGGGATCGGACTCAACGTGGTTCAGGGGGCGCGCCTCGCCGGCGCTGACATGATCGTCGGTGTTGAAATCAACCCGGCGCGCGAAGCGTTGGCGCGAAAATTCGGGATGACGCACTTCGTCAACCCGAAAGACGTCGAAGGGGACCTCGTACCCTACCTCGTGCATCTGACCCACGGCGGCGCCGATTACAGCTTCGAATGCATCGGCAACGTCGACATCATGCGGCAGGCGCTCGAGTGTTGCCACAAGGGGTGGGGCGTCAGCGTGATCATCGGCGTGGCGGGCGCCGGCCAGGAAATCCGCACGCGTCCGTTTCAATTGGTCACGGGCCGCGTGTGGAAGGGCAGTGCATTCGGCGGTGCGCGGGGCCGAACCGATGTGCCGCGGATCGTCGATTGGTACATGGAGGGCAAGATCAACATCGACGATCTCATCACCCACGTCTTGCCGCTTCCCCGGATCAACGACGGGTTCACTTTGATGCACGAAGGCAAATCGATTCGTTCGGTCGTGACGTTCTGAATTTGCGCAGTGTCAGACCTGCGGCAACACAAATATTACGTAACTGACCACCACTGCACGCATTACTTACGCATCCCCGCCCGCTGGTGCGGCTTGCCCAGACTTTCGGCAATTAACGTTGTAACTAACGTATTGAGCGACACCCCTTCCTGCTGCGCGCGCACAACCAGTCGAGAGTGCAACGACCTCGGAGTACGCAGCACAAAGCGCGCGGGACTGCCTTCTCCTGTCCGAGGTTTCGGTGGCGGCCGTTTCAAGTCCCTTTGACGCACGGCCATCCACGCGGCGAACGCGTCCTTGCCGTTCTCGACCGTTTCCTCTGGCGTTGCGCCATCGCTCATGCAACCCGGAAGATCGGGCCACGTGATGAACCAGCCGCCGCCTTCTGCTCTGGAGAGCGGCCGAACCACGAAAGGATAGTCCTCAAACTTTACCCTGCTCATCGCTTCCTCCAATCTCGTCAAGCAATGCGATAAACGACACTACATAAATGGGCTTGATTGGTCGCTTGGCTGGTACCGACAGTTGGCGACCGTTGGCGACATGGAAAAAGATCGCGTGGCTCCGGCCCGGCTTGTCGCCGCAAATCGCCCGAAAGTCGCTCGGAAGCATCCTCGACCGACGTGTTAGAAATCAACTCACCCTTCCTCAAAATAGTCAGAGTCAATTCGCTTTACCATGTATGACGCGGCCACTGAAACCGCGACATCAAAGTCAATCATGAGAGTCGCGAGTTGTTGTCCGTCGATGAGCACGACCTTTGTATCAATGCGCGATGCGTATTCGATTGCATCGGACGTGAAAGCTGACGTGGTGATGAACACGCCCTTCTTCGCGCGTTGGCCTTGAAGGGCGCCCACAAATTTTTGTATTTCAGGCCGGCCAACAGAACCGTGCCATCGTTTTGCCTGGATATAAATTGTGTCGAGGCCCAGCCGGTCTTCTTTGATGATGCCATCAATTCCATCATCACCACTTTGACCAATGCGCTCGCCCGCATCACGGCGAGAACCACCATAGCCCATTTTGACAAGAAGTTCGACGACGAGGCGTTCAAAGAATGTTGGCGAACACGCCAGAATACGCGTCAGTAGCTCTTGAGCAAGACTCTGACGGATGTTCTGGTGCGCAAGCTCTAAAGCTTCCTCGGGCGTTTTGTCAGTCGCGTATGTGGCGGGGCCGGGCAACTCTTCGGCACTGCTATTGCGCGCGGATTCGCGAAACTCGATGAATTCGGGAAAGCGTTGAAGGAACTTCACATCAATGCGCGTTGGATTTTCAGCAAGAACTTGCCTTCCGCGATCGGTAATTTGAAAGGCGGCGCGGCGTGGGTATTCAAGAAGCCCCGCTTTTTTCAGATACGACCGCGCCCAACCAACGCGATTGTTGAAGATGGCCTGTTGTCCGCTTGGCAGAAGTTCGGCGCGTTCTTCAGGCGTGAGCTTGAATTCTGCTGCGAGGGTTTCAACGGCCTCACGTAACGAGTGATCGGCGCCGTCTCCCGCAAATCGGAGCAGCGGAAGCATGCAGGCTTGATAATCAGGAATCGGCATAGCAACAGCGTTGATTTTGGCGCCTAACGTCGACACGAAGGGGAATCATTGATGACATCGCGACCGCGTCCTTCGTTGTTGGTTGAAGGTCCGAAACATCACGCCCTCATCGCCGCGGGCCGTTAAAACGTCGGTAAAAAACGTGGAGCTTCCACTTTCAGCCGGACGAGGATGGCCGCGGCAACACGATCGCTGCCTCGGGATCGAAGGCGACACCGACCGCCGCACCCCGATCGCGCGGCTTGCCCGCGCCGGCGTCGAAGATCAAGAGCTCGCCCCAGGCGGTCGCGACGACGTACTCCATGCGACTGCCGAGATAGGCGGCGCGCT
>JBPCLS010000066.1:0-4805 GCA_051003055.1 Casimicrobiaceae bacterium | reverse complement strand
CGTATGCGTTGCAGCGCGATGTCCCCGCCGTGCACGCAGCGGCGCCGACCCTGCGCGGCAGCGGACAGGTCGTGTTCGGCAACAGCAACTGGGCGACGCAAATTCAGGGCACGACACCCGAGTATCTGGAAGCGCGGCAGTGGGAGATCGCGTCCGGTCGGCCACTCGATCAGGGAATGATCGATTCCGGCGCCAAGGTCGTGCTGATCGGTCAGACGGTGGCCAAGTCGCTCTTTGGCGAGGCTGACCCCGTGGGTGAAACCGTGCGCATTCGCCGCGTGCCGCATGAAATCATCGGCGTGCTCGCGCGTAAAGGCCAGAGCATGGTTGGCCAGGACCAGGACGACGTCGTGCTGATTCCGATTACCACGGCGCGCAAGCGAGTTCTCGGAGGTCAGCAGGTCAAGAACCGCAACGTCGGCTCGATCAGCGTACGCGTACGCGATGGCGTCGACATCGGCACCGCCGAGCAGGAAATGCGCGATCTGATGCGTCAGCGGCATAAGCTTTCGGCCAACCAGGAGGATGATTTTTTCCTGCGCAATTTATCCGAGGTGCTCGCTGCGCAGGAAGCCTCGTCGCGCGTGCTGGCGCTGCTGCTCGCCGCAATCGCGTCGGTGTCGCTCATCGTCGGCGGAATCGGCATCATGAACATCATGCTGGTGTCAGTCACCGAGCGGACCCGCGAGATCGGGCTGCGCATGGCGGTCGGCGCGCGCGGCCGCGACATCCTCACGCAGTTTTTGGTCGAGGCGGTAACGCTGGCTTTGATCGGCGGCTTGATCGGCATCGTCCTGGGCGCTGCGGCGTCCTTTGCCGTGGGCCATTTCGCTGAATGGCGCACCGAAGTCAATCCCGCATCGGTGCTGCTGGCGTTCGGATTCTCCGGTGCGATCGGCGTCTTCTTTGGTTTTTATCCTGCGCGCAAGGCCGCGCGCCTGGCGCCAATCGACGCGCTGCGCCACGAATAGCGGCGTGAGCGGCGAGGCCCGGCTTGCCGGGCGGCGAGCAATCGCGAATCGCTGCTTCTAGGCCGACACGCGACCATTACTTCCCGCAACCGTGCAATAGGCCGAAGGTTGCCTGTTGCTAATGACAGTACGTCGTTCGCCGCCTTGCGCCGAAGATTTTCCCGAACGCGGCGATGCAAGCCAGCTGCGATAACTGGGAGAGCCGCCGTGAAAATTCTAATTGTCGATGACCACCCGCTCATCCAGGAAGCGCTGCAGCGAGTCCTGCCGCAATTCGACAAGGCGCTCGAGGCATTCGGCGCCGCGAACAGAACGGAGACGCTGACGCAGCTCGCCCGTCATCCGGACTTCGCGCTGCTGTTGCTCGATCTTGCATTGCCCGGAGCCAGGGGACTCGACCTCTTGGCCGAGTTGCGGCGCGAGTGGCCGCGTCTCCCCATTCTCGTTCTCTCCGCGACGCACGATCGCGCAACGGTCGGTGCCGCGCTGGCCGCGGGAGCGCGAGGGTTTGTCGCCAAGACAGCGAGTCCGCAGATGCTGCTGGACGCCATCCACACCGTCTTGTCCGGCGGCACACCGGTCACGTCGGATATTGCACCCGCGAGGCCGACGACGATCGCGGGGATTCGCGTCGATATGCTCGGACTGACCCACCGGCAATCCGACGTGGTCCGCTTATTGATCCTGGGCCAGACCAACAAGATGATTTGCCGCGGCCTGCATTTGTCGGAAGGTACGGTCAAGGTGCACGTTAGCGCGATTCTGCGTTCGTTGAACGTTCATTCGCGCGCGCAGGCGATCGTCGAGCTCGCGCGCCGCGGCATCAGCGTCGAAACGATGGCCGCGCAGCGCACCCTCGCTTCCTAGTCCCGTTCGCGCTACTGCCGGCTCTGTGCAATGTCGCCACTCGCTGCTGTCGCGCCGGCTTCGCTGGCACGCGCTCGGTGCGATTGCGTCGCGCAGCTCTACGCAAATTGGCATCGGACGTCGCTCTCGATGGTGCTGGGGGCAGGGATTCTTGCCGCCGTCATGTGGGACCAGGTGTCGCCGTTGCTCGTGGGCGGGTGGATCGCGCTGATACTCGCGAACCAGGGTTGGCGCGGCGCGCTTGCCCGCGCTTGGCGACGCGCCCGCCCCGGCATGGCGGCGAACGCACGTTGGGGACGCTACTGGTCGGTCGGATCCACCTTGGCTGGTGCTTTGTGGGGCACCGCCGCCGTCGTATTTTTTCCCACTTCGGCACCGCACCAGGCGTTGCTCATCGTCTGTCTCTTCGGCGTGGTCCTGGGCGGGCTCAACCTCACGGCCGTCTACAAGCCGTCGTTCTACGGCTTCGTGCTGCCGGCACTGGTGCCGCTGATCGTGCGCGTCGCCTTCGAAGGCGATCAGGTGCACGCCTACACGGCACTTGTCATGACCGTCGTGCTGGGTTTTGTCCTTGCGTTCGGTCACCAGTTGAACAACGTGCTCACGCATTCGCTCGCGATTCGCCATGAGAACGTGGACCTGATCGGCGAGCTCAAAGGGCAGTCGCGCGCGGCGCACGAGGCGCGGGCCGCCGCGGAAGCCGCGAACCGTGCAAAGAGTCAGTTGCTGGCCGCGGCCAGTCACGATCTGCGACAGCCGCTGCACGCTCTCGGCCTGTACACGGCAGCGCTCGTCGCGCGGGCGCGGGAGGCGGAATGGCGTCCGCTGGTCTTGAGTGTGGAGCGTGCCGTGAATGCGCTCGAAGCGCAGTTCGCGCAACTGCTGGACCTCTCACGGCTCGAAGCCGGTGCGCTCAACCCATCGCCATCCAGAGTCGCGTTGGCTCCGCTCTTCGTGCGGATCGCCGCGGACTTTGCACCGGAGGCCGCGGCCAAGGGAATCGCGTTGCGGGTGCCGCGCACGCTGCTCGCCGTGACCAGCGATGCCGCGCTGCTCGAACGCATCGTGCGCAATCTCGTCGCCAACGCCGTCCGTTACACGAAGGACGGCGGCGTGCTGATCGCCGCACGCCGGCGGTGCGATCGCGTCGTCATCGAAGTCATCGATACTGGTATCGGCATCGCTCCGGAAAATCGCGAGCGCATCTTCGAAGAGTTCTATCGGGTGGGCTTTGATGACCACGGACGCAGCGCCGGCATGGGTCTGGGACTCGCGATCGTGCGCCGGCTCGCGCGCCTGCTCGGACACGACGTCTCCGTGCTCTCGGTTCCGGGTCGCGGATCACGCTTCCGTGTGGTCGCGCCGCGTGCTTCCGACACGCCGCGCACCGTCGCCGCGGCGATCCCGCGCCCGCGCGCAGATCATGCGGCGCGCTGCGCGCGTGCCTCGTTGAGTGGCGCGCTGGTAGCCGTAATCGACGACGATGCGGGGACGATCGATGCGATGGACTCGTTGTTTGCCACGTGGGGCGCGCGCGTCGCCGGCGGCGCCGACTCGTTCGCCGTACTTGACGTCCTAGGCAGGCTCCAGCGGTATCCGGATCTGGTGATCGCCGATCTGCGTCTGGCCAACGGTGCCAGCGGTCTCGACGCGATCCGCGCGCTTCATGCGGAGCTGGGCTTTGCAGTACCCGGGCTCATCGTGTCCGGCGATACGGCCATCGCGGCGGAGGGCGAAGTCCGCGCTGCCGGCTTCTCGCTGCTGCCGAAGCCCGTCGTGCCGGCGTTATTGGAGGCAGTTGCGACTGCGCTAATCGCTCGTGCGGCGCTAGCCTCGAACGCACGCGCGGCGTGAAGGGTGCGCGTTGGATCGACCGATTCTGACGCGGCCGATATCAAAAACCCGAGCTTGCGATGCAACAGCCCGCGCGCGATCGCTGTCCACATCGAATCATGCGCGCGTTCGTGCGGCGCAACGACGATCAGTCCGGACGCCCCAGTCCGCGCTGCTGGTGGCGTTCACGCCTATGCTCGGCGAACCGTGCGACTCGTTCCATGCGCATTTTGGCCAAGTCGCGGACGACCATCTTCTGGTCGGGCGCAAAGGTCGCATAAAGCTTCAACCATTCGCCGCGGGCCTGGCGCCGCGCGGCCTGCGTGTTGGCCTGGACGTCGTCGGCTAGGGCAGCAATCCTCGGCAGGTCGGGCTCGGCCTTGGTGAGTTCCGCTTGCATCGCGTCGCGCAGCCGCACGTGGCCACTGCGGGCAGCTTCGCGCGCCGCCAATGACTGCGCAAACGCGTGGTCCCACGCCATCTGCTGCGACGTGTCGAGGGTAAGTTTGTTTTTGATCGCGGCGAGCATGTGTTCGATCTGCGGCGCGCGCGCGTTTTCCGCGTCGTGCGCAAGCGCGGCGTTCGCGCCGGCCGCCAGTAAGAACAAGGACACAATCGCAATGCCAGTTCGAAGGCAATTCGGTTTCATTTGCGCTTTCTTAAGGTTTGGTTGGACCGGAGGATATACATCGCCCGCTGCGCTTGATGCACGATTGGCAATGCCGGCTGGTCGACGCGGATGGAATTGTGACCAAACCTTCGCAACCGCGCCCGCCGAAATTGCAACCGAACGTTGCACCGGACGGTGGCCGTTACAATTCGTTACCAGAATAATGGCGACAGGACCACGAGACGGAACGCTTAATGGAACCTGAGGCGCAATGACGGCTAAACCAGCTTCGCCGAAAATCCTGGTCGTGGACGACGATGTCCGGCTGCGTGATTTGCTGAAGCGTTATCTCGCGGAACAGGGCTTCCAGGTGACGGCCCTCGCCGATGCGCGAGAGCTTGCGAAGAAACTGCAGCGCGACCCGCCGCACCTCGTCGTACTCGACCTGATGCTGCCTGGAGAGGACGGCCTTGCCGTTTGCCGGCGTTTGCGCGGCGCCGGCGACACCGTTCCGATCATCATGC
>JBPCLS010000065.1:0-11610 GCA_051003055.1 Casimicrobiaceae bacterium | reverse complement strand
ATCCAAAGTCTTGACGGTGGCGGCAGCCTCGTGCGCCCGAAGCTCTCGTGGAGTTTTGCCAAGAACTTTACCTTGGGCGTCGGCGCCGACATTTTCGCTGGCTCCCAGACGGGGTTTTTCGGGCGCTTCAATGATCGCGACCGTGTCTATACCGAGCTACGGTACGACTTCTAGCCTACTGAAGCGGCATTGAAGGTTTTTCGCGCCAAGCTGTAGGGCAGCGTCCTACGCCTCCACATACTCGACCGGAAACCGCTAACATTTGCGGTTCCACTATTCGTTTCGCGTCCATGCGCTTCACTGCCGCCACGTTCAACATCCATAAAGGGTTTTCGCACCTGACGCGACGCATGGTGATTCATGAGCTGAAGGCGAAGCTGCATGGGCTATCGGCGGACGTCTTGTTTCTGCAGGAGGTGCAGGGCGTGCATGAACGCCACGCCGGGCGTTATCGGGACTGGCCTGGCAAGTCGCAGCACGAATTCATCGCGGACACGATGTGGAAGGAGGTCGCGTACGGCCGCAACTCGGTCTATCGCGACGGGCATCATGGTAACGCGTTGCTCTCGCGGTTTCCGATCATCGCCCAAGAAAACGAGGATATTTCCGCGCATATTTTCGAAAATCGCGGTTTGCTCCATTGCGAGATGAAACTCGCCGAACGGGGAGCCACACTTCACTGCATCAACGTCCACCTGGGATTGTTCGAGCGCGGGCGGCAGCGACAAATTCAAGCGATGGTGGAACGCATTCGCGAGACCGTGCCCAAGAACGCGCCGCTCATCATCGCCGGCGATTTCAACGACTGGCGGCGCAAGGGCGATCGCACGTTGACCGATGAGCTGGGCGTGATCGAGGTATTCGAGGCGATGAAAGGGCGCAACGCAAGGACTTTTCCCGCGGTCATGCCGCTATTTCGGCTCGATCGTATTTATGCGCGCGGACTCGACGTCGTGGATGCGCGTGTCCATTGCGCGTTCCCCGCCGCGCGGTTCTCCGATCATGCGGCGCTGGCGGCCACCTTCGAGCTTTCGCGAAAAAAACGCTAGTGCGCAGCCAGCCCCGCGATGAACCGTTTCACGCCGGGCAACCATATCGAGCTCCTCCGCAGCGGCGCCGAGTTCTTTCCGGCGCTGGCGCACGCCATCGACGGCGCGGAACGCGAAGTCTGGCTCGAGACCTATCTCATTGCCGATGATTCCGCCGGCCGCGCGATTGCCGGTGCTCTGGTGCGCGCGGCGGGCCGCAGCGTGGCCGTGCGCATGCTCGTCGATGGCTGGGGCGCACGCCACTACTTGACTCCGCGTCTGCAAAAGACATTGACGGATGGCGGCGTGCAATTGATGAAATACCGCCCGGAGATTGCGCCGTGGCAGTTCCGTTCGCACCGCCTGCGGCGATTGCACCGGAAACTGTGTCTCATCGACCGGCGTGTCGCTTTTGTCGGCGGCATCAATCTCATCGACGACATGAATACGCCGAGGCATAAGCCTCCGCGCGTCGACTTCGCCGTGCGGCTTCAAGGTCCGGTCTTGGCGCCGATCGTCCAGACGATGCAGCGCCTCTGGGCGCTCGTCGAGCTCGTGCAGTTGCAGACGAGCGACGTTCCGCTATTTCCGGAACAGGAGTCCTTGCCGCGTGCGGGCGATTGCCTCGTCAAGTTTGCCGTGCGCGACAATCTCCGCCATCGGCGCGACATCGAGCACACGTATCTCGCGGCGATCCGCTCGGCGAAACGTGAAATCCTGATAGCAGCCGCGTATTTCTTTCCCGGCGTTGATTTTCGCCGGGCATTGATCGCTGCGGCTGAACGCGGGGTGCAGGTCACGCTGCTGCTGCAGGCGCGTGTCGAATACCGGTTGTTGCACTACGCGTCGCGCGCGCTATACGGACAATTGCGGACAGGAGGCGTGACCATCGAGGAATATCACCAATCATTCCTGCATGCCAAGGTCGCGGTGATCGACGAAAGATGGGCGACGGTCGGTTCGTCGAACATCGACCCGTATTCCTTTCTGATGGCGCGCGAAGCCAATGTTTTCGTGCGCAATCCGCTCTTCGCGGGTGAGTTGCGCCGCGAATTGCTGCGCATGATCGAGTCTGGCGCGCGGCGGGTGGGGCCCACGCATTGGGCGGAACGATCGCGCTTTGCCAAAGCGGGGATATGGCTTGCGTACGGGATCGTGCGCATGGCGATGGGCATGATGCACTATGGCGGCGACGAATGGTTTCCGCGCCGGGCGCTGCGGCGAAATTGATCGAGGACTATCATCGCGATTCGCCACCGAAAGGAATGCCCGCGAGAGGCTCTCCCTTGAAGTTCCTAACGTCGCGGAGCCGGTTTTTTTAACCTCGCGTTCGAGCCATCCGACACCCTGCGTGATGCGCCATTCTGCCTCCGCCGCCCTTCCCGCGCCCGCTGAGCGTCACGTCGCTCATACTCGTCGCGGCGACTGGAACACGATCCGGACGCTGCTTCCCTACCTCTGGGAATATCGCGGCCGGGTGTTCGCGGCGATGGCTTGCCTCGTACTTGCCAAGGTCGCCAACGTCGGCGTGCCGGTCCTGCTGAAGGAAATCGTCGACAGCCTTGATGCGACGACGGCAGCGCTTGTCGTCCCGCTCGCGCTGCTCGTGGCCTACGGCGCACTGCGCCTTGCCACGACGCTCTTCACCGAGTTGCGCGAATTCCTGTTTGCGAAGGTGACGCAGCGTGCCGTGCGCAACATCGCCGTCAAAGTGTTTCGGCACCTGCATGCACTGTCACTGCGCTTTCATCTGCAACGGCAGACGGGCGGGTTGACCCGCGACGTCGAGCGCGGGCAGCGCGGTATTTCGACTCTGGTGAGCTTTACGCTGTTCTCGATCCTGCCGACGCTCGTTGAAATCGCACTCGTCTCGGGCATCCTGGTTGCGCGATACGACTGGACGTTCATGGCAATTACCGCCGGCGCGCTCTTAATCTACATCGCGTTCACGGTGTTGGTCACCGAGTGGCGGACGCATTTCCGGCGGACGATGAACGAACTCGATTCGAAGGCGAATATCCGCGCGATCGACAGCCTTCTCAATTATGAAACGGTCAAATATTTCGGCAACGAGGAGTGGGAAGCGCGGCGCTACGACGAGTCGCTGCAGCGCTACGAAAAAGCGGCGGTCAAAAGCCAGACGTCATTGTCCGCGCTGAACATCGGCCAAAGCGCGATCATTGCCATTGCGGTAACGCTTATTATGTGGCGGGCGACGGAAGGCGTGGCGAACGGAACGATGACCCTGGGCGACTTGGTGCTGGTCAACGCGTTCATGATTCAGCTCTACATTCCGCTCAACTTTCTGGGCGTCATCTACCGCGAAATCAAGCAGGCGCTGGCCGACATGGAACGGCTCTTCGGCTTGATCGAGGAAAACGCCGAGATTAGAGACAAGCCAGGAGCGCCAGCGCTCGAGATGCGCGGTGCCGAAGTGCGGTTCGATCATGTCGATTTTTCGTACGAGGCGAATCGGCAGATCCTGTTCGACGTGTCATTCGCGATCCCACCCGGCCGCACGGTCGCGGTCGTCGGACCGTCGGGATCGGGGAAAACGACGCTCGCACGCCTTCTCTATCGTTTCTACGATGTGGGGAGCGGCGGAATCGCGATCGACGGCCAGGATCTGCGTGACGTGACACAGGCAAGCTTGCGTGCCGCGATCGGCATCGTCCCCCAGGACACGGTGCTGTTCAACGACACGATCGAATACAACATCGCCTACGGTAAGCCCGATGCAACGCATGCCGAGATTGTCGCTGCCGCGGCTCTGGCGCAAATCCATGACTTTATCGCGAGCCTTCCCGACAGTTACGCAACCCCCGTGGGCGAACGCGGATTGAAGCTTTCCGGAGGCGAGAAGCAGCGCGTCGCGATTGCGCGCGCCGTCCTCAAGGCGCCGCACGTGCTGCTTTTCGCCGAAGCGACGAGCGCGCTCGACTCGAGATCGGAGAAGGCGATTCAGGCCGAGCTCCGCGCAATCGCGCAGAATCATACGACGCTGACGATTGCCCATCGGTTGTCCACTGTCGTCGACGCGGACGAGATACTTGTGCTCGAGCGCGGCCGCATTGTCGAGCGAGGTAGGCACGGATCGCTACTCGCTGCAGCAGGTGTCTATGCACGGATGTGGCGGCTCCAGCAGGAAGAGGAGCGCAAAGCGCCCGAGAAATCGCTGGCGTCGACTTGAACTTGGTGACGTCCCGGCTTGCGAAGCAGTGCTTGAAGTTTTGACGGCGCGCCGCTCACTCGCCCTCCACGCTAGGTCGATGCGATGTACTGCGTCGAGTTGTCGGGCTCTGCTCGGTCGCGCGGCGACGGGCCCTACGGGCCTTGGCTTCGCCCGCCGCGCTCACTCTCGCCCTCCTTGGACCCGGCAGGTAGGCCGTGACCGTTGCGTGTCGGGCTCTGCTCGGTCGCGCGGTGACTGCCCTTCGGGACTTGCCTCGGCCTGGCGGCCTCGGCCGCCGCGCTCACTCGCCGGCACGGCCCTTGCCTCGTACCCTTCGGGAGCGCGTTGGTGCGCCCGCGCAACACCGCACGGGTGCCCACCATCACGGCAGCGATTCGGCCATTGACGTCCCGTGCGCGGCTGTGCGATAAGGGCGAACAATATTGAGGTTTTATCTGATGATTCGTATCCTACTAATTGTTTTTACTTGCCTAGTTGGCAGCACGTCGACTGCCCTCGCAGGCGCCGAGAAGGCTTCGCGCGACCCCACGAAGCTGCATCTTGAATCGGCGAATGCGCTCATCGTCGACGCCGAAAACGGCCGATCGATCTACGCGAAAGCGGCACATGATGTGACGCCTATCGCCTCGCTGACCAAGTTGATGACGGCGATGGTCGTGCTGGACAGCGCGCTGCCGCTCGACGAACTCCTCGACGTCGATCTCGCCGACTTCGATTTCCTGAAGGGCAGCCGTTCGCGGTTGCGGATGGGAACCTCGTTGCCGCGCGCTGAAATGCTCCGGCTGGCGCTCATGTCCTCGGAGAACCGCGCGGCGTCAACACTCGCGCGTCACCATCCGGGTGGCACGCGGGCATTCGTTGCTGCGATGAATGCCAAGGCGGTCACGCTGGGCATGGCGCAGAGCCGGTTTGAAGATTCGACAGGTCTCTCGCCGAACAACGTGTCCACCGCCAATGACCTTGCACGGTTGGTCCGCGCCGCAGCGGAGTATCCGCTGATCCGCGAATACTCGACGACGGAGGCGCATTTCGTCGACGTCGACACGACCGGCCAGATGCTGGGATTCAACAACTCCAACGCACTCGTCAAAAAAGGCGACTGGGATATCCAGTTGCAGAAAACGGGTTACATCCGCGAAGCGGGGCGGTGCGTCGTGTTGCTGGCAATGATCGCCAGCCGGCCGATGGTGATCGTGTTGCTTGATTCGATCGGGAAGTACTCACGGATCGGTGATGCGCAGCGGGTAAAGCATTGGCTCGAAACGGGAGATTCGTTGCCCGCGTCCGACGTGCGCACGAGAATGAAGAATGTCGTCAAGGCGTTTGTCGTCAAGAGCGGGTCGGCGAAAGAAGCCCGCAACACGACGAAATCACGCGGCAAACCCATCAAGGGAACATTTCCGCCGCGACTCGTTCAGAACGTGAAGGCGCGCGGCGCGTAACAGTCTTTCGATCATCGCTCCGACCTCGCCCATCTCGCGGCCGTCGCCTTGTCGCGTCCCCCCGCTTGCTTGTCGCGCTTACTTGTCTCAATTGCAAATCATAGCAACTCGATTTGGTGATGCAGCAGGTGCGGCTGAGCAATTCCGTTGCGTTGCATCTGCAATGTTGCGACGGCACGAAAGCGCAACGTTGAGAGTCCCTCCGAGCCAAATCCTGCCGCGCCCTGCAGCAACTTGGCGGTGAAGGTGCGCGCCGAAGCCTGGGCCGCCGCGGTCGGGGTTCCATCCGGCGCTAGACCGTGATGCGCGTGCGGTAGCGCCGAGTAGGTACCGTCGCGAAACTCTACCTCGAGTCCTGCGCGGCGGCAGCGCTCGCGCAGATCGTCGTCCTCATAGCCCCATTCCCAGTAGTCATTGCTGTAACCGTTGATGCGTTCAAAATCGGCTAGGTTGAACGCAACGACACCGCCTAAAAATGCGGCGCGATCGGGTTCGGGATCAAGGCCATGCCAGATGAGCCGGGTCGGCTGCCGCACGAAAGAATAATCCGCCCACAGTGGCAGATAGTCGACGTCGTGAAAGCAGACGTAATCGGCTCTGTCGCGCGTGAGCAGGAATCCGGCGTTCTTCACCGCACCGCGATTGAATGTGGCCGTGCCCAGTTGTTCGACGATGTGCACCGAGTAGCGGATCGCGCAATCGAGCTTGTCGCGTTCGAAGTACGCAGTGATATGCGGCAGAAAATGGGCGAGATGATCGGCGCGGTCGCGGTACGGCACGACGATCGCCAGGCGCTGCGCATAGTCCGCCGGATCGCGCGCCGTGAACGCCATGGTCATGGGTGCAGGCGCTGATGCGATGCAAAAAGCTCCTTGGCGTGGGCGCGTGTTTTTGCGGTGATTTTCGCGCCGCCCAGCATTCGCGCAAGCTCCTCGATGCGGTCGGACTCGTTAAGCCGCGAGAGCTCGCTCGAGACGGCGGTCCCGTTGCCGCGCTTGGTGACGCGGAAGTGCTCATCCGCAAACGCAGCCACTTGCGGCAAATGCGTCACACACAGGATCTGCCGGTTCGCGCCGAGTGCCTGTAACAGTTGCCCTACCGTGGCCGCGGCGGCACCGCCGATTCCCGAGTCCACTTCATCGAAGATGAGTGTCGCGACCTCGCCGACTTCGCTTCCGGCGACCTGGATCGCCAGTGCAATCCGCGACAGCTCCCCTCCGGAAGCCACGCGAGCGAGCGGCCCCAGCGATTGCTTGGGATGGCTCGCCACACGAAATTCGATTTGCTCCAGGCCATAACTTGCAGGAACCACCACTGGTTCCAGTGAAACTTCCATGCGGCCCCCCTCCATGGCCAAGCCCTGCATCGTGGCCGTGACGCGATGCATGAGCTCGCTCGCCGCGAAGCGCCGTTTCTTCGATAACTGCTCCGCCAGCGAGCGATAGACGTCTTCCGCCTGAGCCGCGCGCAGCGCCAACCCCCGCGCGTCCGCGGATTCGGCCAGCGCGGCGAGACGCGCTTGCGTCTCCGCGAGCAAAGTGGGCAGCGATTCCGGCCGCACGCGATGCTTGCGCGCCAGATCGTGGATCGCGGCCAACCGGTCTTCTACACGCTGCAATTCGGCGGGATCGACGTCGAGCCGGCGACGATACTCGCGCAGCGCCCGCGCGACCTCGTCGAGCTGGATAGCCGCGGGCTCGAGTAACGTGACGATTTCGCCGAGCGCAGCATCGTGTGCGGCGGCGCTTTTCAGCCGCTGTGCAAGCTGCGCGAGCTTGGACGTCAACGAGTCGTCGCCGTCGCTCAACACCTCGCTGCCTTGGGTGACTGCGTCGATCAGCGCCGCTGCGTGCGCGAGTCGCGACTGCGTCGCGGATAGCTCCTTCCATTCGGTGGCGGAAACGTTGAGCGCTGCCAGCTCGCTCCGCCGCACCTCCAGCAAACTGTGCTCCGCCGCCGTGGCTTGTGCGGCCTGCGCCGCGGCATCACGGCGATCAGCGGCCTCGCGCCAGGCGCGCCAGCTCTCGGCGACTTCGCGCGCGAGCGTTGTAAACCCGCCAAAGGCATCGACCAGCATTCGCTGCGCATCGGCGTGCGCCAACGACTGATGCGCATCCTGGCCGTGGAGATCGACCAGTTTTTCGCCCAGCGTTTTGAGCTGCGCCAAGGTGGCGACACTGCCGTTGATCCACGCGCGGCTTTTGCCTTGCGCATCGAGGACGCGGCGCAACATCACTTCGTCTCCTGGGGCTGCGAACCCTTGCTCGGTCAAACACGCGTGCACGGCGGGCGCGTCCGACGCATCGAAGAGCGCAGCAAGTTCGGCGCGAGTAGCGCCCGCCCGCAACTGCCGCAGTTCGAAGCGATCACCGAGCAGCAGGCCCAGCGCATCAAGCAGGATGGATTTTCCGGCGCCCGTCTCGCCGGTCAATACCGAGAAGCCCGCCGCGAACTCGACGTCAAGCGCTTCGACGACGACGAAATTGCGAATCGACAACAGGCGCAGCATTTGAGGAGAAGCCGCAGCGAGGGTTACGGGAGCAGCCGCTCCGGAGTTTCGCTCCAGTGCAGCTTCTCGCGCAGCAGCGCGAAGTAATCGTGTCCCTCGGGGTGCAGGAAGCGCGCGGCATGATCCGCGCGCTGCAATAGCACGCGATCGCCTTCCGCCAGCGCGAAGTGCGCCTGCCCGTCGCAATGGACGCCGGCGTCCCGGCCACGGATAACGGTCAACGCAATGCGGGCACTATCGGATACGGCGATCGGCCGGTGGGTCAGCGCATGCGGCGCGACGGGTACGAGAAGAAACGACGCCAGTTGCGGGTCGAGAATCGGCCCGCCCGCCGAGAGCGCATACGCGGTCGATCCGGTCGGCGTGGCCACGATAATGCCGTCGGCGCGCATCGCATAGACAAAGCGCCCGTCGATTTCCACCGCGCATTCGATCATACTGCCCAACGACCCACGGTTGACGACGACGTCGTTGAGCGCGAGCGTGTTGTCATCTGCGCCGTCGGGACGGATGATCGAAGCGGCCAGCAACGTCCGTCGTTCTTCGACGTAGCGGCCGGCTAACATCGCGTTGAGCGTGGCTTCCATCCGCGCGAGGGGGATGTCGGTCAGAAAGCCCAATCGCCCCTGGTTGATGCCGATGAGCGGAACGTCGCAGGGCGCCAGCCGGCGCGCCACGGCGAGCATCGTGCCGTCGCCGCCCAAGACAATCGCGAGGTCGATAGCGGCGCCCAGCTCCTCCGACGCCAATATAGAGTGTCCGGGGAGGGAGACGTAGCGCGCCGTGCCTTCTTCGAGCACCACGACGACACCGCGCGCGGTCAAGAATGATGCGAGCGCTCCGAGCGGCTCGGCGAGGTCGGGACTCGCGTGTCGTCCGATGAGAGCAACGGTTCTGAATCGGCACGGAGCAGCGGACGCGACCATGCGTGCGATTAAACCACAGCCTGCCGGCGCGTCCGGGTCAGCCAACGGACATAAAAACGGACGACCCTAAACCCCTGCGGCGGCGCTGTAGAATCATCACTATGTTGGAACCGCGGGCACAGCATCTCTTAAAAACGCTGATCGAACGCTACATCGCCGATGGTCAGCCGATCGGTTCGCGCTCGCTGTCGCGTCAATCCGGCCTGGAGTTGTCGCCCGCGACGATCCGCAACGTCATGGCCGATCTCGAGGAGATGGGCTTCATCACCAGTCCGCACACGTCGGCCGGCCGCGTGCCGACGCACAAAGGCTATCGTTTTTTCGTCGATACGCTGATGGTGATCAAGCCGCTCGAGGATCAGGAAATTCACCGTCTGGAGGGCGAGTTGGTCGCCGACCGCCCGCAGCAACTTGTCAGCGCTGCCGCGAGTCTTCTCTCGCAGCTCACGCATTTCGCCGGTGTCGTCAGGACACCCAAGCGTCGTGAAGCGGCGTTTCGTCATCTCGAGTTTCTGCGCTTGTCCGAGCGCAAGGTATTGCTGATTCTCGTCACGCCCGATGGCGATGTGCAGAACCGGATCCTGCACACCGACCGATCGTATTCGCACGCGCAGTTGATCGAAGCGACGAATTTTTTCAATCAGAGTTTCGCCGGCCAGCCGTTTTCGGCGATTCGCACGCGCATCGCCGAGGAGTTACGCGCGTTGCGCGAGGATATCGCGAGCTTGATGACGGCGGCGGTGGACGCGGGGGAGGGCGCCTATGCGGAAGGCGAATCGCTGGTCGTCACCGGCGAGCGCAACCTCTTGAACGCGCAGGATCTGGCATCGAGCATGGAGCGGCTGCGCCGCCTCTTCGATATGTTCGACCAGAAGACGTCGATTCTGCATCTGCTGGACATATCGCAACGCGCCGAGGGCGTGCAGATCTACATCGGCGGGGAATCCGGCCTGGTGCCGCTCGACGAGTGCAGCTTCGTGACGGCACCGTACGAAGCCAACGGTCAGGTCATCGGCACGCTGGGGGTGATCGGTCCGACGCGGATGGCGTACGAGCGCGTAATCCCGATTGTCGCCATCACGGCGAAACTCCTGTCGAATGCGATGTCGCAGCAGATGACCGAGGGGTGAGCCAGAACCGGCAAACGCCTGGCGCTAAAACCGGCGGCGGAAAGCGAGCCGGCAATTCCTCGACGTTTCCTTTCGCTGACTCGCCCCACATCGATGCGATTTGCTCCCGAGCCCGCATTCGCGCACGACCGTGTCGCGCGAATCGGCGTGCTCTTGACCAACCTCGGTACGCCGGACGCGCCCACGCCGTCGGCCATCCGCAAATTCCTGGCGCGGTTTCTTTCGGATCCGCGCGTCATCGAAATTCCTGCACCGGTGTGGCAGCCGATTCTGCACGGCGTGGTTCTGCGCGTGCGGCCGGCCAGCTCGGCCCGGAAATACGCGGCGATCTGGACCAAGGACGGCTCTCCGCTGGCGCTGCATAGCGGCAGGCAGAAGTCGTTGCTGCAAGGCTTTCTAGGTCAGCGGCTCAAGACTGCAGGCTTCGCAGCGGATTTGTGTCCGGTCGCGCTCGGTATGCGCTACAGCGAGCCGAGCATCGAACGCGCGCTCGATCAACTGCGCGCGGTGCATTGCGAAAAGATTCTGGTGGTGCCGCTGTATCCGCAATACGCAGCCAGTACCACCGGTTCGACGTTCGATGCGATGGCCGCCTATCTGGCGCGAACGCGACGCATTCCCGCCGTGCGTTTCGTCGATTCATTCCACGATGACGCAGGCTACATCAAGGCGCTCGCCAAGACAGTCAACGATTACTGGATGAAGCATGGGCGCCCCGACAAGCTCGTGCTGTCGTTCCACGGCCTGCCGCGTCGGTCGTTGACCTTGGGCGATCCATACCACTGCTATTGTCATACGACCGCCCGCCTTCTGGCGAAGGAACTTGGGCTCGAGGGGAAGCAGTGGATGCTGACATTCCAGTCGCGTTTCGGCAGGGCGTCATGGTTGCAGCCGTACACGGCGGAAACGTTGGCAGCGCTCGCCAAGGAAGGGCTCGGACGAGTCGATGTGTTTTGCCCGGGCTTTGTTGCCGACTGCCTAGAGACGTTGGAAGAGATCGGGATTCTTGGCCGGCGAACATTTTTGCGTGCCGGCGGCCGCGATTTCCACGCGATTCCATGCCTGAACGAGCAGCCGATGTGGATCGCGGCGCTGGCGGACCTCGTGTTCCGCCACCTCGGCGGCTGGATCGCCGCGGTCCCGTCGGTGGAAACGCGCGAGCAGACGCAGGCGCGCGCAAAGGCGCTGGGCGCGGCGGGATAGCGGCGGGGTTGAGCAGCGCTCACTCTCGCCCTCCTTGGACCCGAGAGCTAGGCCGAGATTCCTGCGCGTCGGGCTCTGCTCGGTCGCGCGGCGACGGCCCTTCGGGTCTTGCCTCGGCCTGACGGCCTCGGCCGCCGCGCTCACTCGCGCCTTGATTTTGGGCTAGACCACCCCAAAAT
>JBPCLS010000064.1:0-8379 GCA_051003055.1 Casimicrobiaceae bacterium | reverse complement strand
TCCTTGACCAGGAAGTTGTGTTTGACGCACGGGCGCGTAATGCCGACGGTATCGCACTCCTGAAAAGCGTCCTGCCCGATGGCGTGGGTCGGAACTTGCCCGGTCAGGACAACCATGGGAATCGAGTCCATGTACGCCGTGGCGATCCCCGTGACCGAGTTGGTAACCCCCGGACCGGAAGTTACGAGCGCCACGCCGGTCTTGGTCGACGAGCGCGAATAGCCATCGGCGGCGTGGACCGCCCCCTGTTCGTGACGCACGAGCACGTGCTTGACGCGCTCCTGCTTGAAGAGTTCGTCGTAAATATTGAGCACCGCGCCGCCCGGATAACCAAAGACGTACTCGACGCCTTCTTCCTGGAGGCAGCGGATGACGATTTCCGCACCCGTCAGTTGCATGACTTTTGCCTTGAAAAATGAATACCGCCCGCGCCCCGCCTGGACGCGACGTTGGTATAGGACTAGAAACAACCAACGAAGGCGCGGTTTACGGGTGGACGCGCCTGAATTTTTTAAGGCTTCAAGTTCGGGTACAAAGCCGATGGAAACTACCGACGCATTCCGTGGGAGGCTCCAGAACGCTTGTGGCACACCGGAGGGAACGCGAACGGCCGCTTGCAGTACAGCGCCTACGCTTTCGCGTCGACTTAAAGCAAACCTTAAGCAAACTGGAGCAACGACTGTCGCCAATTCGCATTTTACCAGTTCGGGCAGGGATTGCGCGTCTTAGGTGGAAGTCGGGCGCCCGCGGGGCGTTCTTCACGATCGTCACGTCGCCGGCGTTACTCAAGGATGCCAACTGATTGGCCCTATAATCATCCCGGTTATTAGCGGATCGCCCAAACTGGCATCACATCAGGAAATCTCGGGATTCTTGGCAGAAGTCGAGCGGCGCGCTTTCAAGCAAGCGATGTTCGCCGTTCGCGACGAACATTCGGCGGTTGATATCGTGCAGGATGCAATGCTCAAATTGACCGAAAAATACGCGGTCAAGCCGCTTGCCGAGTTGCCGATGCTGTTCCAGCGGATTTTGCAGAACACGATCCACGACCATTTTCGGCGCCAGAAAGTGCGTTCGACCTGGACGACGCTATTATCGGCACTGGGCAAAGGGGACGAAAGAGACGAGGATTTCGATCCGCTCGAAACTTTGGCCGCAAAATCGGATTCGAGCGCGACCGTCGACCCCGCCAAACAGTTCGAACAAGGGCAGATCATGAGCATGATCGAACAGGCGGTGAGCCGACTTCCTCCGCGTCAACGCGAAGCGTTCCTGTTGCGTTACTGGGAAGAGCTGGATGTCGCCGAAGCCGCTGCCGCCATGGGCTGCTCCCAAGGCAGCGTAAAAACCCACTGCTCCCGCGCCGTCCACGCCCTGGCCCAAATGCTCGAAGCCAAGGGGTTGCAGCTATGACGATCAAAGAAGACGATTTCGCCAAAAAACTAGCCGGTTATCTCGACCGGGGGACGCTCGAACTCAAAGCGGGGACCGCGTACCAACTGCAACAGGCGCGCGAAGCGGCGCTCGCCCGCTTGACCCAGCCGCAACGGGCGAGCGAAATGCAGGTCGTGCACGCTGGCGGGGCGGGTGTGTCCGAGGGGGGTCACGCAGGACGCGGAAGCGTTTGGCGCAGCGCGCGGCTCTGGTTCGGAATTCTGCTCATCGTTGCCGCCGGCCTTGGCTACAACGAATGGCGGAATTTCCAGCAGTTGTCCGAAAATGAAGAGCTCGACGCGCAGATCCTGTCCTCCGATCTCCCGATCGACGCCTACCTAGATCGGGGATTCCAGAATTGGCTGACGCGCGAAGATCGCTGACGATAGCGCTGGGGGGGGTGTTGACCTTGGCGTGCGTGCTCGCTTCCGCCGTGATTTCCTCTCCCGCGCAGGCGCAATTCGCGCTGCGCTCACCCGCGTGGTCGGAATTATCACCAACGGAACGCGCCGTTTTGGCACCCCTTGCCCCTGATTGGCAAAACTTGGACGCGACACGCAAACAGAAGTGGCGCGGTATTGCAGAACGCTATCCGCAGTTGGCGCCGGATGAGCAGCGGCGGGTCCAGCAGCAAATGCGTTCATGGGCGCACTTGTCGCCTGACGACCGGCGGACAGCGCGGGAACAATACAAAACGCTGCGGCAACTTCCCTCTGAGCGCACAGACGACGTCCGCCAGCGCTGGGAGGAGTATCGCAATCTGCCGCCCGAGCGGAAACGCGAGCTTTCCGTGCGCCCGGCGCCTGGTTCTGTCCTAGCGCCAGGCCCTCGGATGCTGGCGCCCTCATCGCCGGCTAACCCGCAGCTGCAACCGCGATCGCCGGCGCCACCGCAATATTCTCCTTCCCCTCAGCCACAGCCGAGATTGATGGCGCCGGCGCCGCAGTATTCTCCTTCGCTAGAACGACAGCCGCGGTCGATCGCGCCGGCGCCGTACTATCCTGCTCCGCCCCAATCACAGCCGATAGCGCCAGCGCCGCATTATTCGCCCCCACTGCAACTACAGCCAACGCCAGCCGCGCCCGCCCCCTACTCTCCGCCCCCGCCGCAAATGCGCTCAAGGGACGCCCCGGGCCTCCCTCCGACGCCGCAGCAGAAGCCGGCCGGCTCTGCGCCCCGGCAGTAGTTCCCGCGTCGCTCGCTAGCGTCGTTCTTGCCGGTCGCCGCAGACGCCTCGATCCAGGCGATTCCGCGCGGGGGCCTCGCTCGCCGGCTGGGCGCTCTCGTTTATGAAGTTCTGCTACTCACGGCGCTGATTCTTACCGTGGGCTTTGCCTTGCTGCCTTGGGTTTCGCCCGGTTTGGCGAGTCCCACGCGCGAGCTGACAATTCCGGCGCTGCCGATGCGGTTGGCGCTCCTGTGCACGCTCGTTGCTGGCGCCGGGTGGTATTACGTCTGGAGCTGGACCGGCGGGCGACGCACCTTACCGATGAAAACGTGGCGAATGCGCGTGGTGACCGTCGCCGGCCAAAATTTGACGCGCAGGGTTGCGCTCGTTCGCTATCTTGCGGCGTGGATCGGTCCCGCGCTGGCGCTCTTCGCGTACGCCGGTATACAGCCGCTCGGCTTGGGCGCCTACGCATTATGGCTGGTGCTGTTCAATTACTTGTGGGCGATCGTCGATCGCGATCGGCAATTCCTGCACGATCGCATCGCCGGCACGGTGCTGCAGAGAACGATGGACTAAAGTCAGACCTAGCATCTTGGTGGTCCTACATTTCCGTCCTCGGGCGCGCCAGCGCCACGCCGACCGCAATGAGAACCATCCCGGTCAATGCCAGCGCATCGAGCGTTTCTCGGAAAAAGAAGTACGCGATCAGCGCCGTCACCGCCGGGACGAGATAAAAAAGCCGCGCGACGTCAGCCGCCGCGCCATGGCGAAGCAGCCAGTACAAGAGGCTTATGGCGCCGACGGACAGGACGACAATCGACCACCCGAGCGCGAAGATGAATTGGGGCGTCCATTGCACCGCTCGCGTGTCGAAGAGCCACGCGAGCGGTGCGTAAACAATGGCGCACGCCGCGAACTGAACCACGGCGCCGGCGCGCAAGTCGACGTTCGCGCAATATTTTTTCTGGTAGAGCGTCCCCACACTAATCCCGAAGAGCGCAATGGCGACCGGCCACAGCCCGCGCAGATCGCCGGCAAAATCGATCTTGTGCCGGACGACGAAATAGACGCCGACCAGGCCCGACACCAATCCGATCCATTGCCGCGACGTAATCCGTTCGGAGAGCCACCACGCGGCGAGAAGCACGGTCAGGATCGGCTGCAGGCCCACGAGCATTGCACTCGTACCCGCGGGCATGCCCGCGTCCAGCGCGAGAAACACGCCGCCGAGGTAAAGGCCGTGCACCAGCCAGGCGACAATCGCGACGTGTCCGTAAATGCGCCAGCCGGAAGGCCAGCTCGCGCCCGTCACCAGTGCGACGACCAGCATCAGCACGGCAACGAGCAGGAAGCGATAGAACAGAAAGGTCAGCGGGGGGGCGTATGGCAACCCGTACTTGGCAGCGATGAATCCCGTGCTCCAGAGCAGCACGAACAGCGCCGGAAACACGCTTTTCCGGCGTGCGAAGGTCGACTGCAAGATAGCGCGTCCGCTCCAGGTATTAAAAGGCCGGCGGCAAGCGTCGCAAGCATTGCCGGCACCATGAATCTCATCGCTTGAACGAGCTATTATACGAAGCGCGGGAACGAGACTGCATAGACGATGCTGTACCTTCTGGGCGACCGCCGCGTCGAGCTCCGCGGCCACCACCATTACGTTGCGCCGAGCGCGACCGTCGTCGGACGGGTCGTCCTCGAAGACGAAGCGTCGATCTGGTTCCACGTCGTCGTCCGTGGCGATAACGATCCCATCGTCATCGGTGCGCGTTCCAACATTCAGGACGCCTCGGTGCTCCATACCGACGAAGGCGTACCGATGACCATCGGCCCGTCGGTAACGGTAGGCCATCAGGCGATGCTCCACGGCTGCACCGTCGGCGAGGGAACGCTCGTCGGCGTCAAGGCAGTCATCCTCAATCACGCCGTCATCGGCCGCGATTGTTTGATCGGCGCCTGCTCGCTCGTGCCTGAAGGCAAGGTCATTCCGGATCGGTCGCTCGTCATGGGCGTGCCGGGTAAAGTCGTTCGCCAGCTGCGCGACGACGAGATCGCGGCCATGCGCACGAACGCCGATCACTATGTCGAGAACGCCCGGCGCTATCTGCGCGACCTCCGACCGGATCCACGTACGTGAATCCGTAAGCAGCCGTCGCTGCATCCAACCCTATCGCAACCGCAGTCGAAGACAACCCCATGCGCCGTGTGCCCGTGTTTTTTGTCGTCCTGGCTTCCATTGTCATCGCGGTCGGGCTCGCCTGGCTCGTCGTCTCACGCGCGGACTTCGGCGGGAGCAGCCGGAGCGAGCGGGTGACCGAAGTCAAGGCATTGCCTCCGTTCCAACGCATCGAGATCTCCGGCCTCGCAGAAATCGTGTTGGTTCAAGGTAACAAGGAGACGATTTCCATCGAAAATCCATCTCGGACTGGATTGACCGCATCGGTCGAGGGCGACACGCTCCGTATCGCCAGAACCGACGGCCGGCGCTGGTGGCATTCGCTGCTGGGAGGCGGAGCAGGCCGGACGCCGCGGATCGTCGTCACCTTCAAGGATCTGCAACACATCGCGTCTTCCGGCGCCGTCCAGGTGCGGGCCGCTGCGGTGAACATCCCCGACTTGCGTATATCGAGTTCGGGCGCTACGTCGCTGAAAATCGACGATCTGCAAGCGCGGACGTTACGTGTCTCCGGGTCGGGCGCGATGACAGCGGAGCTGGCCGGTCGCGTCACCGATCAGCAGGTTTCCATCTCCGGCGCCGCAGATTACCGTGCCGAGAATCTCGTGAGCGACAGCGCAACCGTTACCGTGAGCGGTGCGGGGGTCGTCATCGTTCACGCGCGCCAAAAACTCAAGGCGAGTATTTCGGGGGCGGGCAGCATCGAGTATCTGGGCGATCCCGACGTCGAGCAGCGAGTGAGCGGCGCGGGCCGCGTAAAGAAGCGCAAGGCGAGCGAAACGGACCCGACGCGCATCGCACTCTTGCCTGACTCCCGTTCGATCAACGCTTGAGTGTCCACTAAGCGTCCCGCTCTCCGCCTTCCGGACCGTAAAAGAACACCCATACCAGCAGGTCGTTGGAGAACTGCTCGAAGCGGTGCGTTGCACGCGCGGGAACGAACAATACGTCGTGCGGCGCGAAGGCATGACGGCGATCGCCGTTCACAAACCAGCCAGTGCCGCGGGCGACGACGTAGATTTCATCGCGCGTATGCGGCTGCTGCGGATCGCTGCCGCGGGGCGCGTAGAGCTTCACCAGCATCGACCCATGCTCGAACATGGGCCGCGACCGCTCGCCCTGTGGTCCCGGCAACAGCGCGGCCGCTTCCTCCAGAGTCACGCGCATGGCTTCCTGCAAGTCATCGTTGCCCGTGTGCTTATGCATGTGTCTTGGTAGTTGTCAGAAAAACGA
Source organism: Casimicrobiaceae bacterium (assembly GCA_051003055.1). Lineage (GTDB taxonomy): Bacteria > Pseudomonadota > Gammaproteobacteria > Burkholderiales > Casimicrobiaceae > VBCG01. The sequence continues at coordinate 2,368 of JBPCLS010000064.1, read as the reverse complement.
GCGTTGAAAAAATGAGGTGTGCGAACGCGCTAGCCGTTACTGAGAGACTTGCTGCGGGCGTGCATCCGTTGCATCCGCCAGGTTTTCCGCTTTGAACAGAAGCGGCGCTCCGGTCGCGGGGTCGCGGTCGGCGTGTACCCCTTCGATCACGCGCACATCGCCAATGCGGCAATCACGAAGCAGATCAACCAGCATCGCCAGAACATCCCCCACGCGATCACCGGGCGCCAGCGCACACCGAAAGCCCTCGGCCGCGCGCTCGGCAAAAGGCGACGAGAGGGATAACCGCAATTCCCCTCTGGTCGCCACATCCGCGGCGCGATGTGCGCTGATGACCGCGGTGGGCTCGCCGACGGAGGCGCGGAATTTGCGCAACGCGTTGCTGACAAAAAGCTGCGCACTGACTTCTCGCTGGGCGGCGCGACCTCGCTGCACGGCCGCAACCAGCGATTGTGGCGCGCGGGGCAGCGCAAGCAGCGACACAAAGGGCGGCCGCAACTGGCGCGTCAGGCTTTGCGCAAACGGCGTTCCCCATGGCCCGACGCGGGTATCGCGCAAAAGGTTGGCACCCGCGGCGGCGATCGCATAACCGACGATAAAACGCAGATGAACCGTCTCGACTCTTCCGATCGCGCGTATCGGTGCAGGCGAAAGGAGGTCGGCAAGCACTGGGCGCAGTGTCGATGGCGACGACGCCTGGAGCACGCGCAAATCAGGCAGACGGTGAAGGTCGATCGTTTCCGCCGCAACCAGCGCATTCGCGAGCGCGAACGTTTGGTTGCCGCCCAACGCGCCGTGTTCGCGCAGCACCGTTTCCAGAGCGGCTGGGTCAGATAACACGGCAGGCAACGTGGCGAGCGCAGTGTCACTGCCTTCAATGGCCACGACAATCACCACCGGCAATGCGAACGTTGTACCGGCGAGATCATTGGCGGAAGCCACTGGCGAGCCTTGCGCAAGCAACCGCCACAGGTGACGATAGACTGCCGAAGACGGCGCGGAAGCAAAGACCGAAGCGAGCTCGCCTCCGTCAAGCGAGCGCAACGCCGCGCCAATTTCCTGGTCCAACGCGGCGGATTCCTGACCGGTCACCGCGGCGAGACTTGCCGCGGCTTGCGCGTGCAGCAACGCTGCTTCCCGTGGCGCGTCCGTGGGATCGCAAAACTCGCGGGGATCGCCGATTGCCGCCGGCATTCGCGTCATGATTGCCCGATTTTCGCACGGATGCCCATCTGTTCCGAGCGCGCATAAGTGCAGGCGTCCTCGCTAAAAGTGTGGCCACAGCTATCACGTTGCGTTACCATGCGCCTCGCGAACTCTTCCCGGTTACTGTTTTAGAGTTCGCCGTTCCGTCGACCGTGCCTTCCATACATCTTCCTCTCCCAATCGATCTCCGCCGAAATTATCGCGAGCGCGCAGCAGAGAACACTTCGCCGGACTCAAACTGGCCGTTCTCGATCAGTGACATCGACCTTCCCGGCGCTCACAGACGCCCGCAGCGCACCACCTTCCAACGGGTAGTTATCCGCGTCGCCGCGGTCGTCGCTTTCGTCCTCGCACTCGCTGTTGCGTGGGAGCTGCCACGCCCCGGCGTCTGGCTGCATCCTGTTGTTCTGCCCGACGACCTTGTCGCCGCGGATCTGACCTCTTCGCGTGCGACCGCACTGCTGCTCGAAAAAATCGGGATTGCGCTGCGAACGCACAACCGCCCGGAGGCGCCACCGGCAGTGCGGATGGAACCGGCGAGGCTATCGTTCGTCGCAGCCGCGCGCTGGCTGCGCGCGAGCGCCGGTCTCCCGGACGCACGGCTCACCGTTGCGATATCGCGCTATCCGGAGCACTGGGAAATCGAATTGCGCGATGCCCGCGATGGCGGCGCAGTCGCGATGCGGTTTGGGAGGGACGCCGACCTCATCAATCGATTGACCAGTAGCGGTGCACAAGCGGCAGTGCTGCTGCTCGCGCCGGCTTTGGTCGCCGATCGGCTGCTCGCCGATCCAGCGGCAATGCAGAATCCACAACACCTGGCGCGCGTGAAAGCGGCGCTGGCGCGGCACGGTGACGTCGTTGCCAACGACCCCCGCTTTCACTTGGTGCGCGGGAAGGACTACGCTGCCCGGGGCGACCACGACGGGGCCATCGAAGCGTATAACACTGCCGTTTCGATCGCGCCGGCGGAGCCGCGCGCGTTTTTGTTCGCAGCCCAGTCGCACGCCGCGCTCGGGCAGCGCGAGAGTGCGCTCGAGAACCTGCGCCACGGCAAAGCGCGCAGCAGCCAGTCGCCGCACGACCTGACCTTGGCCGGGGCGCTGCACGTCGCGCTCGCCGAACCGCGCCCTGCGCTCGCGCTGCTCGCGCAGGCCGACGG
>JBPCLS010000063.1:0-4360 GCA_051003055.1 Casimicrobiaceae bacterium | reverse complement strand
TGCGCCGCCTGCTGCGCAAGCTCAAGCACCGTGCTGTTGCCGGCGTTGATGTCGTCGAGCCCCTTGGCGAGCGTGGTGAGCGATTGTTCGTTCGCGAGCAATTGACCGGAAGCCGTTTCCATGCGGCTCCACTTATCCTTGACTGCGTTCAGGATCGGGAGCGCGGTCGCGTCGCCGGTCGCACCCAGCTCCACACCCCGGACGTTGCCGCCTTTGGCCAGCGCGTCCAAGTTGGCTTTGAAGCGATCGCGGCTGTCGCGCACCGACGCGAACGCGCTCGCTTGCCCTTGCGCCGCGAGCGCCGCGCCACGCGCGAGCCGCTGCGAGAGCATCTGCATTTCGGTCGCGGTCGCGGTCGCGGTCGCCGATTGCGCCGCCTGCCGGCCATCGACGAAAATCATCACGACCGCCAGCAGAAGAAACACCACGAGGAGCACGCCCAGCACCTGGAACTGCTTGGTCACCGGCAGGTTGCTTAAGCCCGGCAGCTTGGACGGCATCCCCACGTCGGATTTGGTGGTCCGCAACTGGTCCATGACCGAAACCGTACTGAGCGGATCGTAGCCAGGCGTCTCCTTTTCGGTCAGCTTGACCTGCGTCGTCGGCATGTCGAGGTCCACGTCGGCAGGCTTGCTCCCGCTCCCGAACATATTGGTAAATTTCAGTGCCACGTTGCTTCCTCCCGGTGCGCGCAACCGATCGCGCAGCTAGTCAAATTCCTACCTGCAAAAAAGCTGGATCGGCGGCGAGCTTGGCCAGATCGATTTCCTGCCAGGGGTTGCCATCGCGATCCATCCAGCGTTGCGCGTACCAAGCGGGCGCTTCGGTAGACGCCGAGGCCGGCGCCAGTTCCGCAATATTCCGCAACCCGAGCACACGCTGCACAACAATGCCGGCGTTCAAGTCACCCGCACGCGAGCCGAAGAGCACCAGACGGCTTCGCGCGCCACCGGCGGCGACGGTCCGCGCGAGAAAACCCGCGAAATCGATGACGCTGAACAAGTTGCCGCGAATGTTCGCAACGCCCAGATACCAAGGCTGCGTCAGCGGTACGGCGATGATCGCCGGCATCGTGATGACTTCGCCGGCATCGGACAAGCGAATCAGCCAACGCTCATCGCCGCAGGCCACACCCAGCCGCGACGACTCGACCTGCGCGGCCGTCTTGCTCGCCAGCCGGGCGGCGAGTTCCTGCTGGAATATGCGGAGATCGAGTTTCGCGGCGCGGGCCATTGGAGATTCGTCTAAAGGGGTCGATCAACCGAGCGCGGCAATCTTCTCGAGCAATGTCGCGCGGTCGACCGGCTTCACGATGTAGTCGCGCGCGCCCTGACGCATGCCCCAGATCTTGTCGGTTTCCTGACTCTTGGACGTGCACAGGATGATTGGAATGAGGCGTGTGTCCGGATCGCGGCTGATGGCGCGCGTCGCCTGAAACCCGTTGAGACCCGGCATGACGACGTCCATCAGGATGAGGTCGGGCTTCAGCACTTTGGCCTTCTGGATCGCATCCTCGCCGTTATCGCTGGCAACGACGTCGAAGCCGGACTTCGACAACATGTCGTTCAGCACGTGTCGCTCGGTCGGCGAATCGTCGACGATGAGAATTTTTTTGATCGCCATGGCTTCTTGGTGTTCCTTTAAAGCTCCGTAGAATCTCGCGCGCTACGCAGCAGCGCGCTTGACGTGCGCGGCCACGGCTTTCAGCAGGCTCTCTTTGGTGAACGGCTTGGTCAGGTACTGATCCGATCCGACCATGCGGCCGCGGGCCCGATCGAACAGGCCGTCCTTCGACGACAGCATGATGACCGGGGTCTGCTGAAACTTGTTGCTCTTTTTAATGAGCGCGCAGGTCTGATAGCCATCGAGGCGCGGCATCATGATGTCGACGAACACGAGGTCGGGTTGATGGTCGGCAATCTTCGCCAACGCGTCGAAGCCGTCCTCCGCCAGGATCACCGTGCATCCTGCCTGCAGCAGAAAGATCTCGGCGCTACGGCGAATCGTGTTGGAATCATCGATCACCATCACCCGGACGCCCCCCAACGGACTATGTTCGGCCAATTAAATCCCCCAACGGCTCACGGGCCGCAATCCGCTCACGGTCCGCCTCAAGTTTGTAGTGTTCAAGTTTGCCGCGTGTCGCATGGCTAGGCCTAGAGCACAAAGCTTGCCGCAAACCCCCTAGCCTCGGAATTCGTCGAAAAGGCCACACTATGGACTTTATTACCGCGTTTAACTGCCGTGCCACGGCAGTGATTGCCCCACTTTGACGTACACAAATGCTTGCCGGTGGGCTCGCGTCCCCCAAGGTCCCTTCAAACGTCAACGTCCCAGAAACATTCGATAGGCTGGATTATCCGTCTCATCGACGTAGCTATACCCAAGCGCGCTCAAAAAACGGCGAAACTCGGCACTGGCGGCCGGCGGCACCTGCATGCCGACCAGGACGCGCCCGTAATCGGCTCCATGGTTGCGGTAGTGGAACAGGCTGATGTTCCAGCCCGCGCTCATGCTGTTCAAGAACCGCATCAGCGCTCCTGGACGCTCCGGAAACTCGAAGCGGTACAAGATTTCATCGTCCGCCTCGGGCGCGTGTCCGCCGACCAGGTGCCGGACGTGCAGCTTCGCCATCTCGTTATCCGAGAGATCGAATGCCTCGATTTGATCTTTGCGAAACGCGGCCAGGAGTTCGTGCGTCTCTCGCCGATTGGCGACTTCGACGCCGACAAAAATGTGCGCCGTGCGCGCGTCTGCGTAACGATAGTTGAATTCGGTGATATTGCGCCGCCCGAGCAACGCGCAAAACTCGCGAAAGCTCCCCGGCTGTTCCGGAATGGTCACGGCGAAAATCGCCTCGCGCGCCTCACCCAACTCCGCGCGCTCGGCGACAAAGCGGAGCCGATCGAAGTTCATGTTGGCGCCGCATGCGACCGCGACATACGTGCGGTCCCTCGACCGCTGGCGAGCGCACCAGTCTTTGGCGCCGGCAATCGCCAGCGCCCCGGCTGGCTCGAGTACCGCGCGCGTGTCTTCGAACACGTCCTTGATCGCAGCACAGGTGGCGTCGGTATCCACCAGCACCATCTCGTCCACGTAGCGCCGCGCCAGCCTGAACGTTTCGCGGCCGACCTGCTTGACCGCCACGCCGTCGGCGAACAGGCCCACGTGCGCCAAGGTCACGCGGCGGCCCGCCTTGAGTGAGCGAGCCATCGCATCGGAATCGGCCGGTTGCACGCCGATGATCCGGATTTCCGGCCGCACCCGCTTGACGTACGCTGCGATCCCGGAAATGAGCCCTCCGCCCCCCACGGCGACGAAAATCGCATCGATGGTCCCGCCCCACTGCCGGAGTATTTCCATACCGACCGTACCTTGCCCGGCGATCACGTCGGGATCATCGTACGGGTGGACGAAAGTCGCCCCGTTCGTCCGTTGCAATTGCTGCGCTTTGATGTAGGCATCGGAGTACGAATCGCCGTGCAATTCGACCGTCGCGCCCCGGGCCTCGACCGCCACGATCTTGATGTGCGGTGTGGTCACCGGCATCACGATCGTCGCGGCACAGCCCAACTTCTGCGCGGCCAGCGCGACGCCCTGCGCATGATTGCCGGCGGAGGCGGTGATGACCCCCCTCGCGCGCTGGGCAGCCGTCAAATGCGCCATCTTGTTGTACGCACCGCGCAGCTTGAACGAAAACACCGCTTGCTGATCCTCGCGCTTCAAGAGCAAACGATTGCCCAGCCGGGCGGACAGCGCGGGCGCGAAATCGAGCGGCGATTCAATCGCGACATCGTAGACCTTCGCGGTCAGGATTTTTTGCAGATAATCGATGGCCATCGGCGTTGTTGCGAGTTCCCGGACACATTCCAGCGTAGCAGGAAGCGCTCCGGCTTTGCGACGACGATTTCTGCTAGGCTTCGCGCCGCCCTCAATTGATGGTATCGAAACACCGCTTCATCGTGCGCGTCCGCTCCCGGTCAACCAAAGCGAAATCCTCGTCGGTGCCGGCGACCTTGGCGGTCGTCGATCTGGGTTCGAATAGCTTCCGGCTAGAAATCGGCCGGGTGGAGGGGGACCAGATCTTCCGCCTCGATACGTGGCGCGAGACGCTGCGGCTCGGTGCAGGCATGGACGACCAGGGCCGGCTGACGCTGCAAGCCCGGCGAGTGGCGCTCGGCTGCCTCGCGCGGTTTCGCGAACGCCTCTCTGGATTGCATCCGTCCGCGGTGCGCGCCGTCGCCACGAACACGTTTCGGGTCGCCAAGAACGCGGCTACGTTTCTGCCGCAAGCTGAAGCCGCGCTCGGATTTCCGATCGATGTCATCGCAGGTCACGAAGAAGCACGGCTCATCTACGT
>JBPCLS010000062.1:0-2787 GCA_051003055.1 Casimicrobiaceae bacterium | reverse complement strand
TCGCGGTGTTCCCATCGGGAAGGGGAGAGGAAACCTGGAAAGCAGCGGGGATCGCCCCGGCGAGATTGGCGACGGTGGGCACCGTCAGGGTGGGCGGGTGGGCGCCCGCGGCAAGCGCGGCTGATCGCGTGCAGGAAATGGATCCGGAGCACCGCGGATAGCCGGCCGCGGGCGTGCAGGACCAGCCGGTTCCGGTCGGAATGCTCCGGATGCAAACGCCCGCGGGAATCGTGAATGCGAGCGTTTGCGTCTGCCCCGCCGCAAGCGCGTTCGGACCGTTGTTGCGCGCGGTCAGCGTGTAGTTGTAATTCGCTCCCGCTGCCACCGGATCGGGCGCATCGCCGGCCGTCACCGACATGTCGGCGGCGATCTGCGCGGTCGTGTCCTCGATGTCGTTGACGTTGTTGGCGGTGTTCGGGTCCGGCGTCGACCCCGTCGCGGTGGCGGTGTTCGTCCAGACGCCCGCGCTCGGCAAGACGACCTGGATCGTGACCGTGACGTTCGAAAGGAACGCAATGTTGCCAAGCGTGCAACTGACGATGCCGCCAGCCTGGCTGCAGCCCCCCTGCGTCGTGGCGACACCGACGAACGTCGCTCCCGGGGGCAGCGTATCGGAAAGGCCGACGCCGATCGCCGCGTCCGGGCCGTTGTTGTCTACGCGCACCGTATACGTGAAAACGCCTCCGGCCGGACCGGGATCGGGGCTGTCCGAGTGATTGATGACCAGGTCCGCGGATTGCGCCTGCGCGGGCGCGGCGAACGGCAGCGTCGAAAGGAATGCAATGGCCCACGCGGCCGCAGGAACGGCCCGCAGTCTGCAACCTGCGGCCAGCAAGGCGCGGAGGATCGACATAGGCACTCTAGTTGTCGCCGGCGGGCAGAAACCACGAGTTTCCGGCCCGCACACCCCGTTTAATATTCGGCTTTACTGCCGATGGCAAGGATCGTGCCGAGCGGCCGGGCCAAGAGGGGTGATCGGCCGGTCGCACGACTACGCGTGGAAAAACGCCAGGAATGCCGCGGTCGTCGCTTCCCGGCCGCGGCGGGCTCAAACCCATCGCCGGTTAGGTTGGAGCAAGTTACGCCGTGCCGGATGAGAAGACATGGCGATGAATGGCGAAGGAAGGAGGCATGGTGTTGAAGGTCAGCGCGCCCACGAAATTCCAGGGTTACCCAAGTGACCGTTTTGATAAATGGGGCGGGCGGTAATGGGGGTTTGACCCAGTGAGCTTCCCAGCGGTTATCGGGCACCAACAGCAGCGAGGGATAATAGAGCTGATGGAGGTTTCAGTGAAGAGGATTCCAAGAGTGGCGTACACGCTTGAGTTCAAGCTTCGAGGCGTTGCGACGGGTACGGGGTTGTGAAGCGGTGAGGAAGGCGGCGCGGGAGATCGAAGTCCCGGAGCAGTCGATCCGGAACTGGGTGAAGGCGCAGACGGACGGAAAGCTCGGTACGACCGAGAATGGCAAGCCGATCACGCCGGAGCAGATGGAGATCTCGCGCTGCGCGCCGAGATTGTGCGCTTGGAGATGGAAACGGAGATCGCAAAAAAACCGCCCCGTATTTTGCGAGAGAGTCGCTGTGAGATACGCGTTCATTTTGAACAACATCGCGGCTCGTACCCGTTGCAGGCGCTGTGTACAGCGCTGAGGTGAGTGACAGCGGCTTTGCCACGTGGCAACGCGGCGCAGGACCGACGAAGTGGTTAAGCGACAGCGCGTTGCTGAAGCTGATTCGTGAGATCCACGCCGAAACCAAGGCGGCTTATGGCTCGCCGCGGATTTACCAGGAGCGCAAGGGACGCGGCATTCCGGCGAGCCAGGCGCGCGTGGAACGGCTGATGCGGGGCCACGGTCTGCGCGGCCGGCACAAGCGGCGCTTCAAGGCGACCACCGGCAGTTCGCGCTCCTCACGCGACAGGCGCCCGCGAGACGAGAACGCTGCGAAATCGTTCGCTAGCACTCGTACGCCTCGGCGAGCCGGCGCAACTCAGCGAGGACGGCCGCCTCGTTCAATGCCCGGCGGCCCGGTTTCGCATGCAGATTGCGGCGAACGCGGCGCGCGCGGTCGTGCCAACGCCTTGGCCATTCTCAGCGCTCCATTGCAAAAACTCGCCGGGATCGATCACCACCCTAACCGCGGGGATGCCCCGCTCGTCGAGATCGCGGACGACCGATTCCATACGGCGCAGCCAGTGCTGATAGTCCGGCTGGAAGTCCGCATCGCTCGCGCACCATCGTGGCCAATCCTTTTCGCGAAACCACGCAACCGCTATTCGCTTTGGATTCACGTCATCCTCCTCCGACGAAAAACAATTGACAGTCGAACTCCTCGACTATCGGCGGGAGCACGCCGCACGCCATCGCAAGCGCGACGAGCAGATCGATGCGCCCGGTGCTCTTCCGCTTCGTGAACTTGCGATTGTTGGCGTCGTCGGTCAGCACGTGCGCATTCGCCGCGCACATGCGCAGCAGCGGATGGTTGCCGTGCTTCAACTTTCTCGCGAGCAGGCGTTCCTCGAGCGCGCGGATAGCCGGCCCCATCCCGAGAAAGCCTTGGCCGTGTTCGAGGAATCGCGCGAGCTCGTCGTCGGTGAATCCAGCGCGACTAAGCGCCGGCCGCAGGAACTTCATAAAGACGCGATCGAACGCGACCGCCTGCACGTCGCATCGATCGAATATTTCGCGCATCTTGCGGGCAACGTAATCGAAGTCGACGACACGACCAGGTACGGCGATCAGATGACCCTCGTGCGCGGCACGCACGTAATCGAACCTGTCGAGTCT